>JAUNJS010000274.1 GCA_030533125.1 Eubacteriales bacterium
GCATCAAACCGGCCGGGCACAATCCGCTTCGCGGTCTTTCCTGCCCGGACAGACGGAGGAGCACGCAGTATCCAAGTGTCTGACCCGCCGTTTCCCATTATAGCATGAAACACCGTGATATATCCGCAAAACAGAAAGATTCCACACCAAAATGAGTTCCAGAATAATCCGGAAGAAGAAGCTGAAAATGACCCGGGAGCAAAACGGGAGCAAAACATCCCGCCGCGCTGTTGCAGGAAACGCTTTCATTGCTTATAATCCGGAAAAGCGGGAAAGCGCCGTCTCTCCCGGTATATATTTACGAAAGGAGCTCCATTTCATGAAAATCGGCATTATAGGCGCGATGGATCTGGAAATCGAAACCCTTACCAAAACGGAGATGCAGTCCGAGGATATCATCTCCAGAGCCGGGCTCCGGTTCCACGTCGGGAAACTGGGAGGTGTGGACGTGGTCATTGTGAAAAGCGGAGTCGGCAAGGTAAACGCCGCGATCTGCGCCCAGCTTCTCATCGACTGTTTTGGCGTTACGCATCTTTTGAATACAGGCATCGCGGGGTCTCTGGATCACAACATCAATATCGGTGACATCGTCGTCTCAACAGATGCGATGCAGCACGACATGGATCTGACAGCACTCGGATTCGAGCCGGGCGTGATTCCGCAGCTTGGCAGTTCCGGCTTTCTGAAGGAATTTACGGCGGACCCTTCGCTGCGCGCCGCCGCCGTCTCCATCTGCCGGGAATTCATCCCGGAAATCAATGTCTTTGAAGGCCGTATCGTCAGCGGGGATCAGTTCATCTGCACCGCGGATCAGAGACACCGCCTCGCGGACAGCTTTCACGCCCTTTGCACGGAAATGGAAGGCGCCGCAATTGCCCATACCGCATATGTCAACGGCGTCCCTTTCGTCATCCTGCGGGCCATCTCGGACAAGGCGGATGAAGAAGCGGATACCGCCTTCGATACTTTCCAGCAACAGGCCGCCGCAAACTGCGCAAAGCTCGTGACCCATCTGGTCCGGAACCTTTCTCAAAAGCCTCCGCGCTGAGCCCGGAAACCGTCCGGGAAGGAATCTGCCGCAGCTGTCACCGCTTCGAGCCCGGAAACTATCCGGGAAGTAATCATTTTCATCGGCCGCTGTGCTGAACCCGGAAACCGTCCGGGAAGGATTCTGCCGCAGCTGCCACTGCGATGCGCCCGGAAACCATCCGGGACGGAATCATCTTCAGCAGCCGCCGCGCCGCGCTTTTGACCGGTTTTCCAAACACCTTATCCCTCTGAACCGGAACCGGTCCCTTTTGCTCTGTCCTCCTGTGATAAGAATAATGAGAACATTCTGTTCTCAAACGCAACGCTTTTCAAAGCCTTTTTCTTATCAGAATACGAACCGCATTCGTATCACAGGGAGGTCTCCATGCAATGTAAAGAACGGATCCGCGCGCTTAGAGAGAATCACAGCCTCTCCCAGCGTAAAGTTGCCGGAGTGATTAACGTATCCCAGCACACATACTGCGATTACGAGTCCGGACGGCTCCGGATTCCCCTGGACAAACTGATCCTTCTCGCGAAATACTATGACTGCTGCATGGACTACATCTCCGGAGCGAGCAATGTCAGGCGCAGTTTTCCGGAACAATAAGCCCCGGGGCAGATCCCCTGCCTTGTACCCCTGTTGTTTCCGCATGTCCGGCTGACCACAAAGACAATTTACGCAAAGCCTTCCCATGTTATTCAGTGATCGGGTTTTGCGCGAAAAAGCCGCCCAAAACGCCGGTTATCTCGAATTTCGCGGCAGCCTGAGTAACGCCTGAGTAAACTCCACAGCCATATAAAGCAATGTACCTGAAGAACCGCATTGCAAATACAAAGGCTTCCTGCTATGATTGGCAGGAAGTCAGCACGCCGCCTGCCATTGCATTCCTGCCGGCCGCCCGCGGACGGGTCTTCCCGTATATGGCGGTCTTGTCGGAACGATTCATCTTTATAAGAACATGATAAAAATACTGTGTGTCGGAAAAATGAAAGACAAGGCACTGCAGTCTGTTGTGTCGGAATACAGCAAGAGAATTTCCGCTTTTTCCAGAATCGAGGTTCTCGAGGTCAAGGATGAGCCGAATACCCGCGCGGAGCGGGAAGCGGAATCCGTCCGCATCCGCGACTGCGAAGCCGGCCGCGTGCTCTCGAAACTCCGGGATCCGGATCTGGTGATTCTGCTGGATCTGGGCGGGCAGATGTGGGACAGCGAACAGTTCGCGCGTCAGCTCGGAAACTGGCAGCTGAAAGCCGGGCAAAAGGGCGGCGACCTCGTTTTTGTGATCGCGGGTTCACTGGGACCCGGCAAAGACCTTGTCTCCCGCGCGGATGTCCGCTGGAAACTGTCCGACCTCACTTTCACGCATCTGCTCACACGAGTGCTGATTCTTGAACAGATCTATCGGGGTTTCACGATTCTGCAGGGCAGATCCTATCACAAATGAAGCCGGCAGCGCAGCTGCCCCGGGAAGACTATTTACGAAATACATCAGCATTGCAAGCAGCCCATGGAGTCTTTCATCCAGTCAATCATCACAAACAGAAACTGACTGTTTTTCCTGTCTTCCAATGCGGGCGTTTTCCCGCCTGTGACAAGCGAAATCAACGTTCTGTTACTGACGATATCTCCATAAATCCAACGCGGGCGTTTTCCCGTCTGTGACAAGCGAAAGGTTATAATTATGAATATCCGTGAAGAAGCAAAAAAAATGAAACTGGACGCGCCGATACTGGCAGCGTCTTCCAATGAGCAGCGCAATGAGGCACTGCGTCTGATCAAGGAAGCGCTCATGGCGCGGAAAGAAGAGATTTTCGCGGCGAACGCACAGGACTGCGAAGCGGCAAAGGAGAACGGGATCGCGTCCGCCGTCATGAAGCGGCTGGTTTTCAACGACGCGAAGCTGTCGGATGTCTGCAAGGGAATTGATCAGCTGTGTTCGCTCCCGGATCCCATCGGACGCATCCTGCTCCGCCGGGAACTGGATGAGGGACTTGTCCTGGAGCGCGTCAGCGTTCCCATCGGCGTAATCGGGGTGATCTTCGAGGCGCGGCCGGACGCGATGGTACAGATCTCCACGCTCTGCATCAAAAGCGGGAACTGCGCGATTTTAAAAGGCGGCAAGGAAACCGCAAAGACAAATCGCACGCTGTTCGGAATCATTCATGAAGCCGCCGTACAGGCCGGCCTGCCGGAATCCTGCCTGCTGCAGGCGGAACTTCACAATGAAATCGACGAACTGCTGCAGTGCGAAAAAGATGTGGATCTGCTCATTCCGCGCGGCTCCAACCAGTTCGTGCAGTATATTATGAACAACACGAAAATTCCGGTCATGGGACACGCGGACGGAATCTGCCATATCTATGTGGACAAAGACGTGGACGAGGAGATGGCCTTCAAGGTAATCATTGACGCGAAGACGCAGTACACTGCCGCGTGCAACGCCGTCGAAACCCTCCTGATCCACCGCGATCTCGCGTCCGTCTTTCTTCCCAGGCTGGCGAGGGCGCTCTTCAGGGCCGGCGTCAGGATCCGCGGCACGCAGGAAGCAGAGGATTTCATTGCCCGCTCCCCGGAGACCGCCGCGGAAGCGGAAACGATCGAGATCATGGGCGAGGATGATTTCCGCACGGAATACCTCGACCTGATCGTGTCCATCAAGGTCGTGGCGGACGTCGAAGAAGCCATCGATCACATCAACCGCTACGGTTCCCACCACACGGATTCCATCCTCACGCGCGACGATGCCGCTGCCGGCCGCTTCCTCCAGATGGTCGACTCCGCCGGCGTCTACCGCAACTGCTCCACCCGCTTCGCGGACGGATTCCGCTACGGTTTCGGCGCCGAAGTCGGCATCAGTACAAGCAAACTCCACGCCCGCGGCCCCGTCGGACTCGAAGGTCTTGTCACTTACAAGTACCTCCTGCGCGGAGACGGTCAGATTGTCGGCGACTACGCGAGCGGCCGCAGCACCTTCCATTTCAAGGATCTGGATATTCCGGGAAAATAAGGAATTTTCACGAACTCAATCAACTATGCAGATCGCGAAGAATGCTTTTTCTTCGATCTCACATAAACAGGGCTGCCGTGTGACGGCAGCCCTGTTTTATTATCTTTCCCGGATCCACCTTCCACATCCACTGCAAAGACGCTATTCCAAATGCATCTCAAGCCGTAAAAATCCATCGCTCGGGGAGGGTTCTCCCCTGCAAAGATGTTATCCTGAACGCATCTCAAACATCTCAAACATCTGTCCCGTAAACAGTTCCCTGTTCGCACCTCTGTTTTAGCGCTTTCATGCTGCTTGTCTTCCAGGGTTTACGCCTCTTGCGCCCTCGTGTAAAGATTTCCGGTGAGACCACAGGCTGCACAAGCGCTGCCGCCGCAGGGGAAAGGGCTTCCGGCGCCACGGCTTCCCCGCCCGGCGCCCCGCTTTTTACGTCTGCGCTTTCAGTCTTCACCTCTGCTTTTTCCGCAGGTTTTGCCGCATGGGAAGTTTTCTTTTTAAACAGTTTCGGAAGTTTCAGCTTCGGCAGACCCTTTCTCTTTGCAGCGTCCGCCAGTTCAGCGGCTTTCTGGGCAAGAGCCCCTACCGGCGTGGGTGCCTCCGCGGGCGCGGATACTACTGCAGGCGCAGGGACCTTCGCAGGCGCCGGAACCTCTGCAGCCA
>JAUNJS010000041.1 GCA_030533125.1 Eubacteriales bacterium
CTCATTCATTACAGCCTGCCTACACAGACCGGAAGGATTCGTTCATTCATTACAGCCTGCCGACACATACCAGCAGGTATTCGCCTCTGTCGAGGATCTGGAAGGGCTTCATTCCGAGGTCCAGAGCCTCCTGGTTGTAAGGTTCCAGTTCTTTGCGGGAGAGAGCACGGACATCGAAATCGTATCCGTAATAGGCCAGAAATTGTCCCATGAGCTGTCCGTCAAATTCCCAGTGGTACCAGTCAATTGCGGAGGAGACGGTCGTCTGCACGAGAGAAGGGGACTTCCAAAGGGCTGTTCCGTCGATTTTGTTCCGGATGCGGCGGTAGAGCATGCCTCTGCGGGTGTCTGCGATGTCGTGGGTGACATTATAAAACGCGTCGCCGTTGGAGAAATCTCCGACAAAAATCAGGGGCTTTTCCGTGTCGTATTCGGTGGTAAGGGTGTAGCCGATCTGCTGCATGACAGCCGCTTCGTTGTCGTAGCGCTGGTTGTTCAGGGCGAGGAATCTGTGCAGATGCGCGGCCTGCCGCCAGGCGATGAACAGGAGCAGCACGATCCCGCACCTCCCCGCGAGAACCGGGAGACGCCTGCGGGACAGGATTCCGGCATTAATCCAGTTGTAAAAATCCTCCGCGTGCAGGTAGAAGACAAACGCGCAGAATACCATCAGGGTAATGGCGGTCCGGTAGTACATCACGGTCCCCTGGATGAGAGTAATGAGAAACAGGGAGAGACCGGTGCAGATCCCGAGGAAGATCGGGAGGATGCTGCGCCGCCGGACGGCGAGGAGAATGCAGCGGGCTGCGAACAGAACCGCGCACACGATGAAAATGGTAATCGGCAGATTGATCAGCGCAGCCACGCCGTAATCGATCAGGACGCCCTTGAAGAGGTCCGCGATCTGTTCCGCGCTCAGAGGCCAGGCGATGCGCGTCGCGCCGGTGTGCTTATACTGCAGATGCAGCGCGGCCATGATCCCGTATCCGATTACGAGGCGCAGAATAAAGGCGATGATCAGCGGAATCGCGAAGCGGATGCCTTCAAACAGCCAGGCGGCTTTGTGATCCGGGGTGGTTCTCCGCACGCAATAACGGTAAAAAAGGATCATCAGAACCGTTGCGACATAGACCGGGGCGATGGATTCGGCGCTCGAGATGACCGGTGTCAGCAGGACGCCTGCCCAGAGCAGCGTCCGTGTCCGGGAGAGGAGTGTCAGGGGATTTCCGCGTCCGCGGTGCGCGGATTCGTCGTCATGTGTTGTCTGAAGCCACAGCAGCAGAAGGAAGGTACAGAAGAAATCTCCGGGCACGATCAGGGTGCCTCCGCAGGTGAATTCCCAGATTTCACAGATAATCGGAAAGGTGATGAAGGAGCAGGCCGCGACGGTGTAGAGCCATACGCGGTCCTTTTTTCCGTTTATGGAAAAGAGCAGACAGGAGAAGGCGGTGCCGGCCAGCATCAGGAAACAGACCGAGAGGAACTTGTCCAGGAAGGGGACGCAGGCCCCGAAGGAGAAGAGCTTTTTCCACAGGACAGCGCCCCAGCGAAGCTCCGAGAGCCAGACGGTTCCGTCGACGTAGAGAGGGGTCGCGAGGTCGTCCGCGCCGACCGTGCGGTTGAGCATGGAAAAACCGTAGGATCCGAAGGTGTAAAACAGAAGTGGAATCCAGAAGGATTTCCGCGAGGAGATTTTTTCAGAGAATTCCTTAATGATTGATTGCATGGCAGTATATCCTGTGGCGGCCCGGAGGGCTGTGAATCATTTATCTGTTACTATGTGATGGGAGGATGCCCTGTGCGTTTCGAAGAGAAAACACGCCGGATGGAGCATTCATCTGCGTGGCAATCCTCAATTCCGCACCGCGCGTCGTCTGCCGGCGCATCCGGCGCTTCGTGATTTTCTGTGGAAACCGGGAGATGGCACCCCTGAAGAGGGAATGGCACCCCCGAAAAAGGGGTGGCAGCCGGAAACCGGATATTCTATGGCACTCTTAAAGCCGGGAGATAACGACCCCCGCGAGGATGATCGCGACGCCCAGGATCTTGCGGGGGGACACCTTTTCCTTCAGAATCAGGACACCCATCACAAAGACCCAGATAAAGCTGGTGGACGTGATACAGGGCATGACGGACAGAGGGACGAAACGGAGAGCGACCTGATTGATGGCCAGCGTCAGAAACAGAAGGCCATAGGAGACGACGACGCGCACATTCAGAAATTTCTGAAAAAATCCTTTTTTCCCGGTTGTGTTTGCCTGTGTTTTGAGGAGGATCTGACTGAGCGCCGTTATAAACGCCCCGACGATGGCGGCGGCGTAACAAATCTGTGGAGAGAGAATGCCGGATTGCATGAGAAAGACCTTTCTGCCCGGTTTTGCCGGATGCGGACGGGAATCGTAAGGGCCCGGGAGTCACCCCGCGGCCTGCTCCGTGCCTCCCTGTTTTGCCGGATGCGGCGGGGAATCGTAAGAGCCCGGGAGTCACCCCGCGGCCTGCTCCGTGCCCCCCCTGTTTTGCCGGATGCGGCAGGGAATCGACAGGACCCGGGGATCCGGGGCCATTTGACAGGATCGCTGTGTCTGGCAGTACTGCCGTCAGACTTTGATGCCCGGTTATGAATTTGGTTTAAGTCTGCGTTTTTTTGCCGTGCTCGTCGGAAACGCTCACGATCATGCCAAGAGAGATAACGGCGATGCCGATGATCTGTTTGATGGTAATGTGTTCATGAAAAATGAGCGAGGACCACACAAACAGCAGAATATAGCTGAATCCGCGCCTGAGGTAGGCCGTGGTAAGCGGAATCCGTTCCAGGATGAGCTGCCAGCAAACCGCGTAGATGCCGAGAATCATAACGGCGAGACCGAACCAGAAGAAGTATCCGGCGGAGAAGGTCTCATACCGCTGGGATCCGATTTTAAGGCAGGGAGAGGTCAGACTCTCCATAAAGACTGCAAAGGCGGCGAGCAGAAAGACGTTGCGCCGTTTGTCGAGAAAATGGTTCAGCAAAGGATGTGCCTCCTCTTTCATTTGTTTTCAGAAATCAGCTCCGGAACGGATTACGGGAATCAGGGACTGTCCGGGAAGGCCGGAGGCTGCGGGAATCAGTCCGGGATCGGAGTCCGGACAGAGCCGTCCGGGAAGGCCGGAGGCTGCGGAAATCAGTCCCGGATCGGACTCCGGACAGCTCCGGACAGAGCCGTCCGGGAAGGCCGGAGGCTGAGGAAATCAGTCCCAGATCGGAGTCCGGACAGAGCCGTCCGGGGACTCCACCTCTATTTTCAGCGTTTCGCGGACCTCAGCCATGTTCGCCATGAGTTCGTCCCGGGTCTTCCCGGAGACGATGACGGCGATCCGGGAGGTCTTGTCCGTCGCGCCCTCTTTGTTGACCAGACCGGCATGGAGTTTTCCGAGCTGATTGCGGTGGACAAACGGAAGAGAGCAGACTGTGTCGATGCCGTCCGCGCGAAGGACGCGCCCGACAGGGAGATAGAAGGCCATGTAGCCGCAGAAGCTCTGCTGCGGCAGAAGCCCGGGCATCTCCTTCTGCTGTCCGAGGGCGATATTGACGAGGAACTGTTCGGTGTCCAGGCCGCTGGAGAGGTGAATCAGGTCGGAGGAAATAAAGACGCCGCCGCCGCGGGCGGCTGTCTCGATCAGGTAGACCTCGTCGCCTTCCATAATGTATTCACTGTGCGTGATGCCCTGGCGCAGGCCGAAACCGCGGATAATCTTTTCGTCGAGGGAGAGCACTTTCTCCCGGAGGGCGTCGTCCGCCGTGGTCGGAAAGATCCTGCTTTTGGCCGCGAAGGCGTCCGGAATATCAAAATAGAGGGTGTCGCCGATGCAGAGGGTCCGGTATTCATGATTCAGGACCATGGATTCCACGACGAACTCCCGGCCGGTCGCGAACTGCTCGACGATAACCTTGTGTGTACTGGACCAGCAGGCGGCGTCATCGTATTTTGCCCGGATCTCCCGATCGTTCGCGCAGACAGAGACGCCGCGGCTGCCCTGGGTGTCGAGGGGCTTGAGGATGACGCGGACACCGGTTCTTTCGGCATCGGTTTTCCCGGGATCAGTTCTTCCGGCATCGGTTTTCCCGGCGGAGAGCTGATGGAAAAATCCGACAGCTTCGTCCGGGGAGGAAACTGTCCTGTTCGGCAGCAGCGGAAGGCCCAGTTCGGACAGGCGCGCGCGCATGCGGCTTTTGTCGGTAAACAGCACGCCGGTCTCATAGCCGATCCCGGGAAGGCCCATCTGCTCCGCGACATAGGCGACGCTTCGGACGGCGATATCTGTCTGGTCGGTGATGACGCCGTCGATCTCCTGCGCGCGGGCGAAGGAGAGGATCGACTCTTTGTCGCGGACGTCGACGATCAGACGGTCGGCAATATAGGGCTCAAAAGCTGCGGAAATGACGGGCGCCGCGAGGACGACGTCACAGGTCTTCGCGGCCTGCTGCACCAGGGGCAGCTGGAAATCACCGGCGCCGATAATGAGAAGTTTTTTTCTGGACTTGTCGGACATAACAGGGCTCCTGACAATGCGTTCTATCATCCGGGCGGGAGGGGAAGCCTCCCCCGGATATGGAACCGGATATGGAATATGCGTTTATGGGAAGGCGGCACTGCGTCAGCTGCCCTGATCGGGCAGATTGACGGTGTCGCGGATGACGAACTGCGGGGAATTGTTGAGCGAGATGTAGATCCGGCCGATGTATTCCCCGATCAGCCCGAGCATGAACATGATCAGGCCGGTGGAGAAGAGCAGGACGGCCATGGTGGAGCTGTATCCAAGCGGGATTGCGGGGTTGAGGAGCTTGCGGATGACAGTCCGGAGGCCCATGAGGACGCCCAGAACGGCCCACAGGACGCCGATCCCGGTGGCGATGCGCAGGGGTTTGACGGAGAAGGCTGTAAAGCTGTTCATCCACAGGGCGAAAGATTTTTTAAAACTGTAGTGTCCGACGCCGATGGTGCGGACGCGCTCCTCCATATCCACGTTGACGACGCGGCCGGTCGCGCGGAGCATCAGGCCGGACAGGTAGGGATATGGGTTCGTATATTTGATGACCTCGTCCTTGACGAATTTTTTCATCACGGAGAAGTTCGAAAACTTCAGGTTCGGATCTTTGCCAAGAAGCCAGGTCGCCACGCGGTCGTTGACGGCGGAGCCGAAGTTTTTAAAGCGGGACTGGGTCTTCTTGCGGTAGCGGGCGATGGCTACATCGTAGCTGCCCCGTCCGTCCGCCGCATCGTGAAGAAGCGGATCCATCAGATCCCAGAGGCGGTCTGCCGGGCACTGCTGGTCGTCGTCGATAAAGACCACAAAGTCGCCGGTCGCGTAATGGCATCCGCACATGAGCGCGTTGTGCCGCCCGCCGTTCTTGGCGAGGTCAATGACAGCGACTTTCGGATCCTGCGCTGCGATATTTTTCAGCACAGACAGCACGTTGTCAGGAGAGCAGTCGTTGACCGCGACGACCTGGTAGTCGAAAGCGGGGCGCTGCGCCACGACCTCGCGGATCTCATCGATGACGAGACCCACGGAGCCCTCGCTCGCGTAGCAGGGAATGATGAAACTGATGACACGCGGAGATGTCTGCGGATGGGGGTCGTTTGTCGGCATTTTATTGTCCTGTATGAAAAGTCTGGTTGGCTTGGAAAACGGTGCGGCATTTCCCGGCCGGTCGTTTGCCGGCCGGTTCCGGGGCGCTCCGCAGTTTTTTTTTCGCGGAAAAAGTCGGCGGCTGCAAATCCGCGCGCTTCGTGCGCAGACGGAGAAGGGCGCTCCGCAGTATTTTTTCGCGGAAAAAGTCCGCGTCTGCAAATCCGCGCGCTCCATGCGCAGGCGGAGAAGGATGTTCCGGCGCGCTTTTACGTTGAAAAAATCCGCGTCGAACGGTTTTTACGGATTTTCGTCAAAGTACTCCATTGCGGTCCGGATGACGAAAGCCTGTTCCTCCGGTGTCAGCCCGTAGTACAGGGGCAGGCGCACGAGGCGGTCGCTCTCGGAGGTGGTGTAGCGGTCTTCGCCGGCAAAGCGGCCGAACCGCAGGCCCGCGGGCGCGCTGTGCAGCGGGATGTAGTGGAAGACGGCAACAATGCCGCGCTCCTTCAGATACCGGATAAAGGCCGTGCGCTCCGCGAGATCCCGGAGTTTGATGTAATACATGTGCGCGTTGTGGACGCAGCCCTCCGGGATGAACGGCACTTCGATGCGCCCGGCGGCGGCCAGCGGCGAGAAGGCTTCGTGGTAGGTATTCCAGATCGCCAGGCGGTTTTCGTTGATCCTGTCCGCCTCCAGAAGCTGCGCCCAGAGGTAGGCGGCGTTCATATCGCTGGGGAGATAGCTGGAGCCGTAGTCGACCCAGGTGTATTTGTCCACCTGTCCGCGGAAAAAGCGGGCGCGGTTCGTGCCTTTTTCACGGAGGATCTCCGCGGCGTCGTTGTTTTCCGGATCGCGGATCACCAGGGCGCCGCCCTCTCCCATGGAATAGTTTTTCGTCTCGTGGAAGGAATAGCAGCCGAAATCGCCGATCGTGCCCAGCGCGCGTCCCTTGTAGAAGGACATGACGCCCTGCGCCGCGTCTTCAATGACCTTCAGGCCATGGCGCGCGGCAATGTCGAGGATCGTGTCCATCTCGCAGGCGACGCCGGCGTAGTGCACCGCCATGATGGCCTTCGTGCGCTCTGTGACTGCGTCTTCAATGATGGCTTCGTCGAGGTTCATGGTGTCGGGCCGGATATCCGCGAAAACCGGCGTCGCGCCTGTGAGCACGATTGCGGTCGCCGTGCTGGAAAACGTGAAGCTGGGGACGATCACCTCGTCGCCCGCCTTCAGCCCGCACAGGAGCGTCGCCATTTCCAGCGCCGACGTCCCGCTGGTGGTCAGCAGGGCTTTCTGCGCGCCGAAACGTTCCTCAATAAAGGAGTGGCAGTTTTTTGTGAACCGGCCGTCGCCGCAGATCTTATGCGCGTCGATTGCCTCTTTGACGTAGGTTAATTCGGTTCCGATGAACGGAGGAACGTTAAATGAGATCATAGGGAATATACCTCTGTCCGCATATTTATGTACATATTTATATTGTTGTAAAAATTCTTATCACAGTATACCACGAGTCAGCCCTGAATGAAACAATCGTGTTCACAAACAAAGAAAGGTATATTAAAATGATATTGGACTGCCGGGCCGCTGCAGGATCGGGCGCTTCCGGCGCCTTTTTATCGCAGGTTCCTGCCGGAACTTCCGATAAGCTATAGTGTGTGATGCAATTGCGCGCGGCTTTTTAAACGCAGCCATTGCGTGCAGGAATTGCGTGTTATTATTGAATGAAGAGGGGAGGAGACTCTTTTGGATAAAAAAGACAATCTCATCCTGATCGGGATGCCGGGATCCGGTAAGAGCACGGTGGGCGTGATCCTGGCGAAGGTGATCGGATATGATTTTATTGATACGGACCTGCTGATTCAGCGGCGGGAGGGCATGCGGCTCTCGAGAATCATCGAAGAAAAAGGAGTTGACGGTTTTCTGCAGGTGGAAAATGAGGTGAATGCTTCTGTGGAGGTCTCCCGGACCGTCATCGCGACGGGCGGCAGCGCCGTCTACGGAGAGGAGGCCATGCGGCATTTTCGCCGGATCGGGGCGGTTATCTATCTGCAGGTTGAGTACGAGGAGATCCGGCGCCGCCTGCACAATATCCGCCAGCGGGGCGTGGTGCTCCGCGAGGGACAGACTCTCCGGGATCTGTACAACGAGCGGTGTGTGCTTTATGAGAAATACGCGGACCTGATCGTGCGGGAGGGGAGCGGCGAGATCGAGGCGGTCGTGTCGAGAATCATCCGCACGCTGCAGGCCGGGGCGCAGCGGCCTTCCGGACCGGAGTGATCCCGCTTCCGGCCTTATCTCCGCGTGAAATATGATTTGTCCCCGTGCGGACGGGAACTGTGATATACTTACTGATAACGGATCCGTTTTCCGGCTGAACCGCGGATCGGCATCCGGGTATTACAATGGACGGGCACGGGGGGCTTTCCGGCTCCGCCGGGGATCAGAGTTCTCCGGATTGCTGCGCGCCGGCGCGCTTTCGCAATCCTCCACACATTTACCGATAAAAGGAGGCAGGCTGCCCCTTCCACCCGCTGGTGCAGGCGGATTTCCGCAGCCGGAAAAATTATGAAATTTGATGAAAAACGGAAAAGTGAACAACCCGGCTGTGTGGTCGGAATCGGCTCTTCGGCGGGAGGGCTGGAGGCGCTCCAGCAGTTCCTGACCTATCTGCCGACGGATACGGGAATGGCGTTTGTAATCATCCAGCACCTGTCTCCGGACCACAGGAGCCTGCTGGCGGATATCCTCGGGAAATATACGACCATGCCTGTCCTGGAAGCCCGGGAGGGAATCCACGTGCGCAAAAACACGGTCTACATGCTGCCGCCCAAGTACAACATGGAGATCGAGGCGGACGTGCTGCATCTGCACGAGTACAACCACCAGCATATCAACCATCCGATCGATATCTTTTTCCGTTCGCTCGCGAAGGCCTATGAAAACCGGGCGGTCGCGATCATTCTGTCCGGGACCGGCTCGGACGGCACGAACGGGATCCGCTCGGTCAAGGACCGGAACGGGCTGATCATCGTCCAGTCGCCGGAGAGCGCGAAGTTCGACGGCATGCCCCGCAGCGCCATCGCGACGGGTTTCGCGGATCTTATCCTGAACCCCGACAGCATCGCGCGTGAGATGGCGCATATTTCGCGCTCCATCGCGGACGCCGGGGAGCGGCTGCAGCTCTCGGACGGCGACCTCATGAGCCAGGTCTTTTCCATCCTGAAAAACGTCACGAACGTCAACTATTCGTACTACAAGCAGACGACGGTGCTGCGCCGCATCGAGCGCAGAATCGTGGTCACGCACAACCGGAATCTGCGTGAGTACGTCAACTATATGTCCAACAACCCGGAGGAGGTGCGCCTTCTGGCCAAGGAGGTCCTGATCGGCGTCACCAGCTTCTTCCGCGACCCGGATTATTTCGATATCCTGAAAGAGCGCGTGGTCAAGGATCTGCTGCAGAGCCACCGCGCCTCGGACCAGATCCGGGTCTGGGTGGCGGGCTGTTCCACCGGTGAGGAAGCTTATTCCATCGGGATCCTCTTCGCGGAGGCCATGGAGGAGCTGGGACTGCGGCGCGACGTGAAGATCTTCGCGACCGACCTCGACGCGGACTCGATCGCCGTCGCGGGCCGCGGGGTATACGGGGACAGCATCCTGGAGGACGTCTCGGTCACCCGCCTGTCCCGGTTTTTCCAGAAAAAAGGAAACCGCTACGCAGTCAACCACGATATCCGCAAGATGATCGTCTTCGCGCAGCACAATGTTTTCCAGGATCCCCCCTTCGGCCGGCTGGATCTGGTGAGCTGCCGGAACCTCCTGATCTATTTCCAGAATATCCTGCAGCGCAACCTGTTCGCGATCTTCCACATGGCGCTCAATGACGGAGGGTATCTGTTCCTCGGCCGCTCGGAGTCGGTCATCGACTACGACGACGTCTTCCGCACGCTCTGCCCCAACGAGAAGATCTTCGTACACAACAGTTCCGGGCGCACGCCTTCGCACGAGCACATTACCTACTCCCTGCAGGGCATCGAGAGCCAGCTGATGCCCGCGCATTACAAGGGAGAGGCCTACGATCAGGACGCCGGGATGCGCGATACGGAGATGGACACCAGGGCGCTGGAGCTCCTGATGCCCGCGTGCGTACTGGTCAATGAAAAGAATGAACTCTGCCACTCGTACGGCAAGTGCGCCGATTTCATCATGATCCCGGTGGGGAATGTGACACTGGATATTTTTTCTCTGATCCGCACAGACCTCAAGATCGTTGTCTCCAAGGCGCTCAAGGAGTCCCGGGAGCGCATGGTTCTCGTCGCCTACGACCGGATCCCGGTGAAGATCGGGCCGAAACCGGAGTATATTTCCCTGGTCGCGCAGCCGATCACGGACAAGATGGGATCGCCGACAGGCATCACGGCCATCGCCTTCCTGCGCTCCGCGCAGGAGACACAGGAGCCTGTCGACATGGACCACTACAACGTGGACACGGCCGCGGCGCAGCGCATCGCGGACCTGGAAAAAGAGCTGCACGTCTCTCAGGACAACCTCAGCCACACAGTCACGGAGCTGGAGTCCGTCAACGCGGAACTGCAGGCGGCGAACGAGGAACTCCTGACGGCAAATGAAGAACTGCAGAGTTCCAATGAGGAGCTCCAGTCCGTCAACGAGGAGCTGTATACGGTCAATTCCGAATATCAGACCAAGGTCGGGGAACTGGCGTCGGTGAACGACGACATGGCGAACTTCCTCGCGACGACCCTGGTCGGCATCGTCATGGTCGACCGGCGGCTCAACGTGCGCAAATTCACGGAATATATCGCGGACGAATTCAGCGTAGCGGAACACGATGTGGGGCGGTCGCTCCGCTACATCGCCTATCACTTCGCGACCATCGATCTGATCGCCCTGTGCCGCCAGGTGCTGCGGACCATGCAGCCGCAGGAGTTGTCCTGCGCCTCCGTCTCGGGAAAAACCTATCTGGTCCGTATCGCGCCCTACCGCACGCACGGGAAAAGGCCGCAGGAGCAGGAACAGATGGAGCCGGTCCCGGAGAGGGCGTCCGGCTTAAATCCGGAGAACCGGACTGCGTCCGTGGCAGATCCCGGCCCGGAGGCCGATCTTCTGTCCGCGGCGGAGGACCCGGGGAGCGGGGAATATGTCAGCGGGCTGGTGCTGACCTTTATCGATACGACAAGACGGATCGACGATCAGCAGCAAATTGAGGAGATGGCGAAAGCCCTGCGCGCGGCGGTGAAGTCGGGCAAGGAGAAGGCGGCTTTTCTCTCCCACATGAGCCACGACATGCGCACGCCGCTGACGGCGATCAAGGGGCTCGCGCAGCTCTCCATGAAGGAAGAGGGCCTGCCGGACTCGGTCCGGGACAATCTGGACAAAATGCTTTCCTCCACACACTACCTGACCAGTCTCATTGATGAGGTGCTTGAGACCAGCCGGATTGATGCCGGAAAAGTTGTGGCTGTCAGCACGGCTGTCCGCGAGCGGGACGTGATCGAGGAAGCCGTGGCGATCGTCGCCGAAAAGGCGCGCGCCGCGGAGCTCACCCTCCGGACCAGGATCGACGGGTGCGAAAACCGTATCGTGATGATGGACGCGGAGCATGTTTCCCGCATTATTGTGAATCTTCTGGGCAACGCGATCAAGTTTACGCCTGCCGGAGGGCGCGTGGACTTCGAAGTGAGTGTCCTCTATACGGCCCGGCGCGCCAGCCATACCTACACGGTCCGCGATACGGGACGCGGGATCAGCGAGTCTTTCCAGAGCCGGATGTTCCTGCCGTTTGAACAGGAGACGCCGGGGGATTCGAGTATGTCGGACGGCACCGGCCTCGGACTGTATATCTGCCGGAATCTCGTCGATCTTCTGGGCGGTACGATCACCTGCCACAGCAAGTCCGGACAGGGCACGACGTTCATCGTGACCCTCGAATATGATCTTGCGACACCTGATCAGATCCGCACGCGGAACCGCCGCAGCTCCACGATCGAGGGACGGATGCTGTATGGCAAAGGTGTCCTCGTCGCCGAGGACAACCATCTCAACGCCGAAGTGATCATGAAGACTCTCGAAAATCTGGGAATCCACGCCGAACTCGCAAGAGACGGCGAAGAAGCGGTCGAGATGTATCAGAAGGGCGGCCCCTTCCGCTTCCAGGCGATCCTGATGGACGTCATGATGCCCATCATGGACGGCCTTGAGGCAGCCCGCCGCATCCGCGCGAGCAGCCTGCAGGACGCCGCGTCCATCCCGATCATCGCCCTCTCGGCGGACGTGAACCCGTCCACGGAAAAGAAATGCATGGAGGCCGGCATGAGCGTGTGCCTCTCCAAGCCCATCGATACCCAGGAACTCTTCTCGACGCTGTACAGGGAGATTGTCCGGGCGGAGGCATGAATCCTTTTTTTCCTGCTTTTTTCACAATCTGTTTATGGAAAAGGAGTTTTACGTGTGCTATATTGAATAGAACATTCGAATGCCCCATACGATGACAGCGGGTTCTTCCGGCCTGGAGAATCCGCTGAATAGAGAAGTGAGAAAAACAGGAAGTACTATGAAAGATTCTAAATGATCATATATGCAGGATCCTGACCTGTATAAAGCGGAAAAGCACTAGCGATATTCGCCGTTTTGCGCAGGAAATCAGTTGTGAGCGCCTGAATGACCGCAAAAGACGCATAAATGATCATAGAAGACCATGAAAGGAAGTGAAAGATTCCATGCAGGAAATGAAACCGCCCCGGAAATCCATGATGTACTACGGACTGACGCTCATCCTCGTCATGATGATCGTCAACGCCTTCATCATGCCGTATCTCGAGCGTTCCTCCATTGAGGAAGTGGACTACGGGACGTTCATGACGATGACGGAGAACAAACAGATCGAGAAGGTGGAGTTCCGGTCCAACGATATTCTGTTTACGGATAAAGAAGGCAAGGTCTACGCCACAGGCCCCATGGAGGACGACGGCCTGGTCGACAGGCTGTACGCCGCCGGCGCGAAGTTCGGGAGCGACATCGTCCCGGAGACTTCGCCGATGGCGACCTTCCTGCTGAGCTGGGTGCTGCCGATCGCGATCTTCGGCGGTCTGGGCTATTACATGAATAAAAAGCTCATGGACCGCGCGGGCGGCGGGGCATCGTCGATGATGTTCGGCATGGGCAAAAGCAACGCGAAGATCTATGTCAAGTCTACGGAGGGCATCCGCTTTTCGGATGTCGCCGGTGAGGAGGAGGCCAAGGAGAACCTGATGGAGATCGTGGAGTACCTGCACGATCCGGGAAAATACAAGGAGATCGGCGCGACAATGCCCAAGGGAATTCTGCTCGTAGGACCTCCCGGTACGGGCAAGACGATGCTGGCCAAGGCTGTCGCGGGCGAATCGAACGTCCCGTTCTTCTCGATGTCCGGCTCGGAGTTCGTCGAGATGTTCGTCGGAATGGGCGCCTCGAAGGTGCGCGACCTCTTTAAACAGGCCAAGGAGAAGGCACCCTGTATCGTTTTTATCGACGAGATCGACGCCATCGGCAAAAAGCGCGACGGCGGCGTGATCGGAGGCAACGACGAGCGCGAGCAGACCCTGAACCAGCTGCTGACGGAGATGGACGGCTTCGAGGAGAATCTCGGCGTCGTCATCCTGGCGGCGACGAACCGCCCCGAGGCCCTGGACCCCGCGCTCACGAGGCCCGGGCGCTTTGACCGGCGTGTTCCGGTGGAACTCCCCGACCTGCAGGGCCGCATCGATATCCTGAAGGTCCACGCGAAGAAGATTAAAATCGGGACGGACGTTGATTTTTCCAAGATCGCGCGCATGGCGGCAGGCGCCTCCGGCGCGGAGCTCGCGAACATCGTCAACGAAGCGGCGCTGCGCGCCGTCCGGGACGGCAGGAAGTTCGCCAACCAGGCGGACATGGAGGAGAGCATCGAGGTCGTCATCGCGGGCTACCAGAAAAAGAACGCGATCCTGACCGACAAGGAGAAGCTCATCGTCTCCTACCACGAGGTCGGCCACGCCCTCGTCGCCGCAATGCAGACGAACAGCGCCCCTGTCCAGAAGATCACCATCATTCCCCGTACCTCCGGGGCCCTGGGCTACACCATGCAGGTCGAGGAGGAGGGCAACCACTATCTCATGAGCAAGGAGGAGATCGAGAATAAGATCGCCACCCTCACCGGCGGGCGCG
>JAUNJS010000275.1 GCA_030533125.1 Eubacteriales bacterium
TTCCTGCTGATCAGCGTTTTGCGGTTCGCCCGGTTTCTTTAAATAATCTCCAGAATCACCTTTTCCTGGAGAATCCTGTACGGTGTGCGTCCGCAGACAGCCTCCCGGCAGGTATCGAGCGTCGTCTGCATCTTGACCTTCATGCGGCGCAGATGTTCCAGGATCTCGGGATCTCCTTCCTCCACCGTCATGACGAACGAAGAGTCGGTGACCTTCAGATCCTTTACCGCTTTCACCTTTTTATTTTCAATGATTTCAATGGCGTCCGTCAGCGTCTCGATGTCATACAGGAGAATCGGGTTGCGGGCGGCGGCGACATCGATTTCGTCCGCCAGGCGGATCAGCGCGGCCAGATACGGCAGACAGACCGTATTCCCGCCCGGCATCGGAAACGCGAAGGGATATTCCTTCTCATCCATCAGATTCGTCCTTCTGTGCCCGCGCGCGATCTGGACAATCGCCTGAATATGCGCCCCGGAGGGAATCTCAAAGAGCTCCGCGTATTTCCGGATAAAGCAGCCGGAATACTCCTGGTGGAAATCCCGGATGACCGCCGCGCAATCCTCCCGGCTGTGCGTATCGAAATAATCCCCGAAATCCAGCTTCCCGGAAAACTCCTCGTAATCCTTCATGGAGATCCCCATGCCGGTATCATGGAAATAACAGCCCATGAGCAGCGCGTAGAGTTCGTCGGCATTGAGCTGTTCAATCCGGCTGCCGATCAGCCGGTTGCAGAAATCGATGACCGACATTGAATGCAGATTCGTGTGGTCCGTGTATTCCGGAAAAATCAGCTTGTACCGGGAGAGCGTGTACTGCAGGGCAAATACCGCGTCCGTGAAGCGGCGGTGCAGGTCAGGGCTGAGCTCCCGGAGCCTTCTCTCCATGGCAAAATCAGAATTCACATTTCCCATGATTTATTCAGATTCCTTACAGCTTCCGCTCATCGTACCCGAAGGAGCGCATCTGCGTATCATCATCCTTCCAGTCGCGGCGGACCTTGACCCAGAGCTTTAAGTTGACCTGGCACTGGAGCATGTTCTCGATGTCCTTCCTCGCGTCCGTCCCGATCTTCCGCAGCATTTCGCCGCCCTTTCCGATGACGATGCGCTTGTGCCCCTCGCGCTCGCAGATGATGGAGGCATCGATGTCGCAGATCTCCCCTTTTCCTTTCCGGGAGCGCATCTTCATGGATTCAATCGTGACGGCAATCCCGTGCGGCACCTCCTCCTGCAGAAGCCGCAGCGCCTTCTCGCGGATGATCTCCCCCGCGATCTCGCGCTCAGTCTGGGTGGTTACCATATCCTCCTCGTAGAACGGCTCCCCGACAGGCAGCAGCCGGAACACCTCCTCCATCAGTGCGTCCACGCCGTCTCCGGTGCGGGCGCTGACGGGAATAATCCCGTGAAAACTGCCCGCGCGCGCGTACAGGTCGATGACCGGCAGGATTTCCGCCTTCTTCACTTTGTCGATCTTGTTGATCACGACGATGACCGGCGTCCTGACTTCCGCGAGCATTTCGATAATCGCCCTGTCCTCCTGCGTAAGCGACGCGCGCGGCTCCACGAGCCAGAGGATCACGTCCACTTCCTTCAGCGTCCCCTTCGCGGCTTTGACCATGTAGGCGCCGAGCTTTGTGCGGCTCTCATGGATTCCCGGCGTGTCCAGGAATACGATCTGTCCTTCCGGCCCCGTGTAAATCGTCCGGATCTTCGTCCGCGTGGTCTGGGGCTTATAGGAGGTGATCGCGATCTTCTGTCCGATCATGCGGTTCATCAGCGTGGACTTCCCCACGTTCGGCCTCCCGATGATCGTCGCGAAGCCGGCCTTTTTTTCCGCGGGGTTCCCGGGTTTTTCATTTGACTGTTCAGCCATGCAATCTTCCTTTCTGGAATGGCTTTCTTGCATTGTATAACGTTTGAAACGGTTTCGGAGCTCTTCCCGCGGGCCTACACGAGCTTGCGGATCTCGTAAAACAGCCCGCTGTTCTCCCGGATCTTCGCGTCGCTCCCGACGACGCAGAGACAGTCTTCCGCCATCACTTCATCCAGGCACTTCGCGAGGGAGCGGATGTCCGCGGGGGTCGCGTCCAGGACCTGGTCCCGTTCCTTCTGCAGCATTTCGTCAGAAACCCCGGTCAGATAAATGCCCAGGGAATATCGGCCGTAGACATAGGGCGTCATGGGATGGTCAAGGGCGCTGACCGCGCCGATGATATATTTTGTCATGGTGTGTTCATCCGCGTCGAATCCGCGCAGATAGTCCGCCGTCTCCTCAAAGACGCGCAGCGTGCGCCCCAGATGCGGATCCCGGTAGGAAACCATGTAGCCGTATCCTTCGCGGGTAAAACTGCTCATGCAGCCATAGGCGCCTCCCTCCACGCGGATGCGGTTCCACATATAATCATAGCCCAGAAGAACGCGGAGGACCCGGAAGAAACCTGTCATTTCTCCGTTTTGGCTGTCAAAGCGCCCGGCGCGGCAGACAAACTGGATCTGGCCTGCCGTCGTAAGGCCTTCATTCTTTTTTTCCGGAACCGCGGCAAAAGCCGGCTCCTGCGGCTTTGCGGCATCGGCGGGCGCGTGCAGGCTCTCCGCGAAAGCGCGGGCCTCCTCCAGGATCTCCGGGATGTCCTCCTCCGTGGCCGTGCAGTCAAAGAGCAGGTTATCCGCGCGGAAGATCGCTCCCGCCATTTCCTCCAGAAGCGCGGAGAGCTCCTGCGCCCGCGCGGCACACGCTTCCGGGTCGGCCAGGCCCGCGCAGGTCTCATCCAGGGTCCGGTAGGCTTCCACTCCGCTGATCCGGTCCATGACGTATCCGGGATACGAGATATAGGAGAGGGCGCGCTGCGCGGCGGTGGCATGTCCTGCGGAGGCAAGGCCGGCCCGCATGCCCGCGCGCTCCTCCTCCAGCACCTCCAGAATCCTCGCCGGCATCCTGTAGTTCGTCGTCATCAGGATTTCCCGGACGAGCGAAAGCGCCTCCCGAAGGTTTCTGTGGAGCGTCTTGACAGTCACCTCAAACGTCAGACGGTATCCCTGCGGACAGCCGGTCCCGGGCTTTGCGGCCCCGCCGCGGCCGTCCGGATCCCCGAACCAGCTGTAGCCCCCGATGACCGCGCTGATCCCGCCTGTGGAGATGTTGATCTCGTGGCCCAGGGCGGTATAATCGCGGGCGCCGGTGTCCAGCACACTGAACAGGGTCTTGAAAATACCCAGATGGCGGATATATTTTTCCGGAAAACCGGAGATATCAAACACGAAGGTCAGGTAGTCGATCCTGCTCGTGGAGAGCGGATGCGTCAGCGCGGTGATCTTCAGCGCGCGGCCCGCGCCGTCCCCCGCGGCGGAGTCCGCCTTTCGGCCGGACGGGCCCTCCGCGGCCTCCCGCACGTTCATCTCCTGCACGCGGTTCAGCGGCAGGCTGGCCTTCCGGGTCAGGTCTTCTCTGCGGAGCATGGGAATTTTCCGCAGATCTTCCTCGCTGTCCGGGGTCTTCTGCCAGGCGCGCAGATCCGCCAGGTCCTGCACGATCGCCTCCCGCTCCGCGCGGGTGCACTGCCGCGCGAATGCCTGCAGGCGGAGGCGCGTCTCCTCGTCCCTGCGGTCCGAGAGACCCTGTTCCGGCTCCAGAACGACAATCGCGCAGTGCGGGTTGCCGAGGAGACACTCGCGGATCATTTTTTCAAAATATCCATTTTCCGCTTCTTTGCGCAGCACGTCGAAGTACTCCCCGATCTGCAGCGCCACGAAGGGCTTCGCGTCGTCATAGAGCCAGGTGTCGAGCGCGTTCAGGCCGTAGACCAGGCCCTTCGGATAGGCTCCGAAATCCGCCTCGCGGTAACGGAATTCATAGAGGTTGATACCGGCTTTCAGTGCGCGGCGGTCGATCCCCTCCTCCGCGATTTTCGTCAGCGTCTCCCGGATCGTCCGGACGTATTCGTCCTTCCTTTCGGGGTCCGCGTACTTGGCGATGACGGAGTAGCTGGGCTGGCGGATTCCGGGTTCGAAAACGGAGTAGACATCCTCGCCGAGCCCTTTTTCGCGCAGCGCGCGGCGCACGGGCGCGCCCTCGGAATCGCACAGCGCGTAGTTGAGGATCTTCATGGCCATGTTCCGGCCCGCGTCCAGGCTGTCCGGCAGCACGGCAACATTCCAGGACAGGAAGGACCTGCCCTCCGGGTTCTCCTCCGGGAGGATCGAATACGCGCTCCGCGCCTCCACGGGCCCGGAGAACGCGGGCTCCACGGGGATGGTGGAATCGATTTCCAGCCTGTCAAAACGGGACAGATAGGCCTCGTCAATCCACGAGAGGCGCTCCGCCATATCCATGTCCCCGTACAGATAAATATAGCTGTTGGAGGGATGATAGTAGCGGCGGTGGAACTCGAGGTAGGCCTCGTAGGTCAGGTCCGGGATATACACGGGATCTCCGCCCGATTCATGCACATAGGGCGTGTGCGGATAGAGCGCCGCGTTGATCTCGCGCCCCAGAATGTCCTCCGGGGAGGCGAGGGCGCCCTTCATCTCATTGTAGACAACGCCGTTGACCGTGATTTCGCCGTCGGCATCCTCCGCCTCGTAGTGCCATCCCTCCTGCCTGAAAATATTCTGTTCCCTGTAGATATTCGGATAAAAAACCGCGTCCAGGTAGACGTGCATCAGGTTCTTGAAATCCTGGTCGT
>JAUNJS010000276.1 GCA_030533125.1 Eubacteriales bacterium
GCCGCAGCCTTCCATTTTCGTGAAGTGTATTTCCATCTCTGTCTCCTGCCAGGTCATATACCCGGTAACGCATATACTTGCCGATCCAAAAAGCGTACAGCGAGAGAATATTCTATATCTGCTGCATTAAACGGCAGTTAACTGCGTCAGAGGGTATAGCATGTTTCGCGTTACCGATCTTTTCTGCGCACCACAGCCATCGCGCGCTCCGTGTCCGGCGTGATCTCTCCGCCCGTCTCCGCATCCTGTGCCAGGACCCAGCTGAGACCGGCTGTCTCCGCGGCATGCCGGAGCTGTTCCGGCTCGTATCCGCGCTGGTAGTGGATCTCATGAAACCGGCGGAACAGCGCGCCGTCTTCCTCCGGGGGTTGACCGTCCCCGTCCGGTTCCGGATTGTCTCCGCGGTTCTCCTCCAGGATCTCCTTCGATACAAAGATCCTGAGGTCATATTCATTGACGCATGTTTCGGGATCGTAGTAGTTGTCCCAGATAAAGGCGCAGCTTTCGTCATCCTCCGCAATGGTGCGGTTCCCGATGACATCCCTGTACAGATGGATGGTCTTGAAATCAAAGACAAACACGCCGCCGGGCAGCAGCGCGCGTTCCACACAGCGGAACATGGCGGTCAGATCCGACTCCTGCAGCAGGTAATTGATGCTGTCCCCGACGCTCACCATGGCGCCTGCCGCGCCGTAGAGCTCAAAATCCCGCATATCCTGCAGGGTGTAGAGCGTATTGCTGCCGTTCCGGATCCGCCTCTGGAGGGCGATCGAGAGCATGTCCTCCGAGAGATCCACTCCGATCATGTCATAGCCGCGCGACGCCAGGATCTCCGTCAGCTTTCCGGTGCCGCAGCCGAGGTCCACAACGATGTTTTTTTCCTCCTCGAACCGGTCCTCTTGTGCGGGAAGGTCCGTTTCCGCGGGACAGTCCGCGCCTAAAAACGCGTTTTCCCCTGTGAAATCACGCCTGTCTGAAACCGCGTTTTCCCCTGCGGAAGCATCCCTGTCCGCGTCTCTGCATGCATCTCCGCCTGTATCTTTGAATACTTCTCTGTCCGGGTCGCCGTCTGCCTTTCGCGGGATTCCGTACAGATCCAGCAGACTGCAGACGCGGTCCGCCCATTCCTCATACGGCTCCTGGTCCATAAAAGTATCATAGACATACGCAAAATTCGTGTAGCTGTCCAAAAGACACTTCTCCTTTCACGCCTTCTCCGCCAGGATCTCCTGCAGCGCCTTTACGACCGCGTCCATCTGCTCGTCCGTGCCGATGGTGATGCGCAGATAATCCGCGATCCTCGGTTTCTCGAAATGCCTGACGATGATTCCCCGGGCGCGGAGGGCTTTCTGCAGCTCCGCGCCGCCGAAGGCAGGGTGGCGCGCGAAGACAAAATTGGATCTGGAATCCGGAAATTCAAACCCCAGAGCGCGGATCTGCGCTTTGAAGCGCTCCCTGGTCGCCGCGATTTTCCCGGTCGTCTCTTCGAACCACGCGGTATCGAGCGCGGCAGCCGTTCCGATCCGGATGGCGGGGAGATTCATTGTATAAGAGTTAAAAGAGAATTTCACGTCCTTCAGATATCCGATCAGTTTCTTCGATCCGATGGCAAATCCGACCCTGGCGCCGGCCATGGCGCGGGACTTGGAAAAGGTCTGCACGACCAGCAGGTTGTCGTATTTTTCCAGGAGAGGGAGTGCCGTCTGTCCGCCGAAATCGACATAGGCCTCGTCGACGATGACGATGCTGTCGGGATTCCCGGCGATAATGCGCTCGACTTCCGCGGGCGCCAGTTCCAGGCCGGTGGGAGCATTCGGATTCGGGAAAATGATTCCGCTGTTTTCCGCCCCCTGTGCAGGCAGGTAATCCGCCGGATCAATCGAAAAGTCCTCGCGCAGGGGAACCGCCCTGTAGGGGATCCTGTAGAGATCCGCCCAGACATCGTAGAAGGAATAGGTGATGTCCGGGAACAAAAGGGGCGCTTCACGGGTCGCCGCGGTGAAAAAAGTCAGGAAGCAGAGCGCCAGGACATCGTCCGAGCCGACGCCGACAAAGATCCGGTCCGGATCGACGCCGTACTGCGCGGCCAGCGCTTCCACGAGAGGCGTCGCGTCCATATCGGGATACAGACGCAGAAAGCTGCTGTCTTCCGCCAGCTGTTCCACGGCCGCCTGCACACCCGGCGCCGGCGGATAAGGACACTCGTTCGTGTTGAGCTTGATGATGTTCTTTTCCCTGGGCTGTTCTCCAGCCACATAGGGTTCGACTTTTCTGATCTTATCTTCCCAGGACATGGTTTTCCTTTCCTTATGTTTTTTCTTTTCCTGAATACAGAGCAGGTTCCCGGTTCACCAGAGAATCTCCTCTGCCGACCTCGACATGATATCCGATTTTTTCCATGCGGAGTTCCATGCAGCGGCGGCATTCCGCGGCTTCGTCGCCGGTGCAGATTTTGCCGTCATAGAGCATATATTTGTCGCGGACGCCCGCCGGGGAGAGGTTCGGCATCACGACGTTGGCGCCGGCCTGAATGCCCATTTCCCTGCCGAGGGGATGGATCGTTCCCAACGCGGTCGTCGCCGGCAGAAGGACCCGGGGATGCATCAATCGTATGATCGCAAGCAGATGCAGGGTCTCTTCCAGCGTTCCGGCCGGCCGGTCATGGAACGGCGTGTCCGCGTGGGGGATGAACGGACCGATTCCGATCATATGCGGACGGAATTCCCGCATGAAATACAGGTCGTCCAGCACCTCCTCCACGGTCTGGAAGGGACTTCCCACCATCATCCCGCAGCCGACCTGAAATCCGATTTCTCTGAGGTCGCGCAGGCACCGGACGCGGTTTTCGATCGTGAGATTCCGGGGATGGAGTTTTCTGTAGTGCTCCGGACGGATCGTCTCATGGCGGAGTAGATAGCGCTCCGCGCCCGCGGCAAAGAAGGCCTCATAGCTTTCGCGGGGGCGCTCCCCGATCGAGAGGGTCACCGCGCAGTCCGGGTGCCGCGCGCGGATCCGGGACACAATCCCGCAGATTTTTTCATCCGTAAAAAAAGGATCCTCGCCGCCCTGCAGGACAAACGTGCGAAAGCCCAGCAGATACCCCTTGTCGCAGCAGTCGAGGATCTCCTCTTCCGTCAGCCGGTAACGCTGCGCCTTCCTGTTGGACCGGCGGATCCCGCAGTAGAGACAGTCGTTGCGGCAGTAGTTTGTAAATTCGATCAGACCGCGGAGATAGACATTTTTTCCATAGGCGGCTTCCCGCACAGACCGGGCGGCCTCGTACAGAACCTGCGCGTCCTCCTCCGTCATATCCGTCAAAAGCCGGCGCATCTCCTCCCGGGGAAGCGTTCCCTCCCGGCGCAGACGGTCTATCCGCAATTGATTTGTCATTTGCATGTTTTCCCCATTTCAGGTGACGCCCGGTCAGCCCTCTCCGGAAGACTCCAGATCAGTTCCATCCTCTTCCGGATTTTCCTCTTCGTTCTCAGCCGGATTCTCCCGGCCGGCCTGCTCCGGGGCTTCCTGTCAGTTTCCGGCAGAATCATCCTGCCCGGCCTGCTCCGGGGCTTCCTGTGCGTTCCCGGCAGAATCTTCCTGTACGTTTCCGTCCGCCGGTTCTTCGCCGGTTCCGTCCGGCTCCTCTATGGTGTCATCCGGTATATACGTGACAAAGGTATGATAGCGGATCACTACTTCCGTTTCCTGAGGAACCCAGACGCCGGCATCATAATTGCTGTCGCCGCCGACAGAAATCTCTTCGACCTGTCCGTTTTTAAAATTCCAGCCATACTGCAGGTCCTGAATCTTCTCCGTCCGGATATTTGAAAACCCCTTGTCCTCAAAATCCTCGATGACTTCCCTGTAGTTTCTACCGCGCTGGATCTTCATCCCGGCGGGAGTCTGCACTTTTCCCGCGCGGCTCACGCCGCAGGCGGCAAGGCATAAAAGCAGCATTATAACAGCTGTCACAGTATGTAATCTTCTTGCGCGTCTCATGATTGTCACATCCCTGTTCTCATAGCTGCCTTAAAACGCAGTCACTTGATCTCTTTAACATGTAATTGTTTTTTAAACGGATCCTGAAAGGTCAACCGGACAGCCGGTAAGCCGGCAGCACTGCCGCAGAACCCGCAGTGTCCGAAGCGGCGCATTATTCCTGTTCCGGGAACATTCTGGCGTAATACGGGGTCCGGTCAAAGGTCGCGAAATAATCCTTCGGCTCCTGGGGGCGGCGGATCTGTTCGACGGAACCGTCCTCCCTGAGCAGGAGTTCCGCGCTCCACAGACGTCCGTTGTAGTTGTATCCCATGGCAAAGCCGTGGGCGCCGGCGTCGTGAATGAAGAGAAGATCTCCTCTGTCGATCCGGGGAAGCTCCCGGTCCACGGCAAATTTGTCGTTGTTTTCGCACAGGGAGCCGACGACATCGTAGGTGTGGTCGCGGATCATGTCCTCCTTGCCCAGAACCGTGATGTGGTGGTAGGCGCCGTACATGGCCGGACGCATGAGGTTGGCCGCGCAGGCATCGACCCCGATATATTCTTTGTAAATGTGTTTTTCATGGATCGCGCGTGTCACGAGGGCTCCGTAGGGAGCGAGCATGAAGCGGCCCATCTCCGTATAAATCGCCACATCGTCCATGCCGGCCGGAACAAGGAAGTGCGCGTATTTTTCGCGG
>JAUNJS010000277.1 GCA_030533125.1 Eubacteriales bacterium
CAGAAAACCGGGGACACCGGGGAAACGAAGCAGAAAACCGGGGACACCGGGGCAAAGACCATCGAAATCCGCTGCGTGCCCCGCGAAAGCCTGGTCCGCGTGACCGTATTCAACACCGGAAAACCGATTCCGGAGGAGTCCCTTCCCCGGATCTGGGAGAAATTCTACAAGGTGGACAAAGCGAGGACCCGGACCTATGGAGGCTCCGGGGTCGGCCTTTCCATCGTCAAGGCCATTATGGAGCTCCACCACAGGGGATACGGCGTGGAAAACTACAGCAACGGAGTAGCATTCTGGTTCGAGCTGGACCAGAGCGGCCCGTCGGGGGAGCGGAACTGACAGGGACAGGCCGGCGTTTCGAAGCGCGATGAGGATTAATTGCCATGGTTGCAATCATTGATTATGACGCGGGAAATATAAAGAGCGTCGAAAATGCGGTGCGCTTTCTGGGCCGCGAGGCGGTCGTCACGTCCGACGGGGATGTGATCCTGGGGGCGGACCATGTCATCCTGCCCGGTGTCGGCGCGTTCGGAGACGCCATGGGCCGGCTGCGGGAACGCGGGCTGGAGGAGACGATTAAAAAAGCCGTTGCCGCGGGCATTCCCTTCCTGGGAATCTGTCTGGGCCTGCAGCTGCTGTTTGAAGAGAGCGAGGAGAGCCCCGGTGTGCGCGGCCTCTCCGTTCTGCCCGGGAAAATCCGGCGCATCCCGGAAGGGGACGGGCGCAAAGTGCCCCAGATCGGCTGGAACGACCTCACCTTCACGGAGACCGGAAGCCGGGGAAGGCTTTTCAGAGGACTGGAGTCCGGATGTTTTGTCTACTTCGTACACTCCTATTATCTTGAAGCCGGAGACTTCTCCGATGTGGCGGCCACGACAGAATACGGACCCGTTATTCACGCCGCGGTAGAGAAGGGGAACGTGTTTGCCTGCCAGTTCCATCCGGAAAAAAGTGAGCGCACGGGACTGCGGATTCTGCAGAATTTCCTGGAGACCGCGCGCTGACATGCCCGGAACGGAGGATCATCCGATATGCTGACGAAAAGAATTATTCCCTGCCTCGACGTGAACCGCGGCAGGGTGGTCAAAGGAATCAACTTTGTTTCCCTTCGCGACGCGGGAGATCCCGTGGAGGCCGGGGAGGCCTACTCGAGAGCCGGCGCGGACGAGCTGGTTTTTCTGGATATCACGGCGACGAGCGACGCGCGCGCCACGGTCGCGGACATGGTGCGGCGGGTCGCGGAGCGGGTCTTCATTCCTTTCACTGTGGGAGGAGGCATCCGGACCACAGAGGACATGCGCGCCATCCTGCGGGAGGGCGCGGACAAGATTTCCATCAATTCCGCGGCTATCAACCGGCCCGCGCTGATCAGCGAGGGTGCGGAGCGCTTCGGGAGCCAGTGTATTGTCGTCGCGATTGACGCGAAGAGAAGAACGGACGGAGACGGCTGGACCATCTACCGGAGCGGCGGCCGGATTGACACCGGGATCGACGCCGTCGAATGGGCACAGCGCGCCCAGGCGCTCGGCGCCGGCGAGATCCTCCTTACCAGCATGGACGGGGACGGCACGAAGAACGGATATGACCTCGAGCTGACGAGGGCAATCGCGGATGTCGTGCGCATCCCGGTCATTGCCTCCGGCGGCGCGGGTACGCTGGAGCATTTTTACGAGGCGCTGACCGACGGCGCCGCGGATGCAGCCCTTGCGGCTTCCCTGTTCCATTTCAAAGAACTGGAAATCCGGGAAGTCAAGGAATATTTACACGCAAAAGGCATTCCCGTGAGAATTTAGCCCACCGGCTGACGGAGCGGGGCGACAGGGATACAGGAGGCAGCGCTTATGCCGTGGAACAGTTTGCGGAAACTATACCGGGCCGGGAAAAACATCCGGAGCAGGACACCGGAAGAAAAAGAGCCGGTCGTGGAACCGGAGTCCATGGAAACACAGACCGAAGAGATCCGGGCTGCGGAGCCTCTGCATGATGAAACAGAGGGCATGGGTAAACAGACCGGCAATACTCTGGCTGAGGAACCCCTGCCCGATGAAACAGATGCCGGAGAAGCGATTCTAATGTCTGCGGGGACGGAACAGTTCGAGACAGTACAGGATCAAACGACACAGTCCGGGGCGGCACAAACCGGGGCGGCAGGGGATCGGGCAGCTCCTGGAAAAGAGGAAGAGAAAACAGCCATGGCAGAACAAATCACGGATGCAAAAGAAACCGCGGAAATCGCGGAAACCGGGCACGCAGCAGAGGAACTTGCGGAGCCCGCGGAAGCGGCGCAGGAGACAGAAGTGGAGACTGAGTCTGCGGAAGCGGCGCAGGAGCCGGAAGAGCATGCGGAGCCTGATGCAGAGACGCAGAAGGCAGAAGAGCAGGCAGAGCCTGCGGAAGATGTCTTTGCGTATTTCCGAAAGATCTGCGCCATTCCGCACGGTTCGTTCCACACGGAGGCGATCAGTGATTATCTGGAGGAGTTTGCCCGCGCGCACAATCTTTCGTATATCCGGGATGAGGCGGGGAACCTGATTATCTCGAGGCCTGCTTCCGCAGGATACGAAAATGCCGCTCCGATTGCCCTGCAGGGGCATCTGGATATGGTTTGCGAAAAGAAGGAAGGCGTTGTCCTGGACATGGATTCGGAAGCGATCACCCTGGTCCAGGACGGAGAATGGCTTCGCGCGGACGGAACGACGCTCGGCGGGGACAACGGGATCGCGGTCGCGATGATGATGGCGGTTCTTGTGGACAAGACGTTGAAATGTCCTCCCGTTGAGTGTATTTTTACTGTGGACGAAGAGGTGGGACTTCTGGGGGCCCACGCGATTGATCTGTCTGTGATTAAAAGCCGCCGCCTGATCAATCTGGATTCCGAGGAGGAAGGAATCATCACGGCGGGCTGCGCCGGCGGCGCGAACCGGGTCTGCACGATCGCGGGAAGACGGAAGGAAAAAAAGGGACAGGCACTGGAAATCACGATCAGCGGACTGCGCGGCGGACATTCCGGAGAGATGATCGGTGCCGGGCGGGCCAACGCGGACCTGCTCCTTGCGCGACTTTTGTACCGTCTGGAAGCAGCGGGCAAATACGGGATTGTGAGCCTTTTCGGCGGCATGCGGAACAATGTCATCCCGAGGGAAGCCAGGGCGGAGATTCTCTTTACGGGGAAAGTCTCCGGGAGGGCGGTTAAGACAATCGCGGGCATGTTTGCCGAGGAGATCAGGACAGAATACGGCCTGACAGATCCGGAGATCCGGATCCGCGCGAAGTGGGCCGGAAAAAATAAAGATGATAAAGAGAAAACTGCTCTCCGGAAGGCAATGAAAGACGTCGGCCTCGATGACGGCGGGGAAGACAAAAAGCAGGATGTGCGCATTGTCTTTACCCGGAAGGACAGCATGCGCATGGTGCGTTTTCTCATGGCGCTGCCGAACGGAGTGATTGAGTATTCCCCGCAGGTTCCCGGCATGCCGCGGACCTCGCTGAATCTGGGGATTCTGCGCAGCATGGCGGACGGAATCCAGACCCATTCCATGATCCGCAGTAACATCAATTCCCGGACCCGGATGATGGAGGACAGAATCCAGAGCCTCGCGGACGGATTCGGCGTCCGTTCGGAGACGGACGAAAGCTATCCGGCCTGGGAGATGGTCGAACACTCCGCGTTCCGGGGTCTGGCGGTCGGAATCTACGGAAAGGTCACGGGAAAACCGGCAAAGGTCAATGTGATCCACGCGGGTCTTGAGTGCGGGATTCTCGCCGCCAAAGTGCCGGGACTCGAATGTATTTCGATCGGACCGGACATGGAGGGCATTCACACGCCCGAAGAGCGTCTGAGCATCCCCTCGACCATCCGCACCTTCGCGTATGTCAAGGCGCTGCTGGAGGCTTGCGCAGAGGGATAAAGCCGAGGGATAAAGCAGAGGGATAAAGATGTTATGACAGAGTCTATTCAGGTGCCTGCGGGCACGGGGGACAGTATACATGCCGGCGATCAGCGGAGACTGGCTGGAGGCACTCCGGCCCGAATTTTCAAAACCATATTATAAAGAGCTGTTTGCGTTTGTGCGCGAGGAATACAGGACGCAGGTCATTTACCCGCCGCCGCAGGATCTGTTCAACGCGCTGCACGAGACGCCCCTCGGAAGCGTCCGCGCCGTGATTCTGGGACAGGATCCGTATCACGGCGAGGGACAGGCGCACGGCATGTGTTTTTCCGTCCGGCCGGGATGTGAGATACCGCCTTCCCTGCTCAATATCTACCGGGAACTCCACGACGATCTGGGCTGCTATGTGCCGGACAACGGATATCTGCGCAAATGGGCCGGACAGGGCGTGCTCCTGCTCAATACGGTGCTGACAGTCCGCGCCCACCAGGCCAATTCCCATAAGGGAAGAGGCTGGGAGCAGTTTACGGACGCCGTGCTGCAGGCAGTGGCACGCCAGGAGCAGCCGGTTGTCTACATGCTCTGGGGGACGCCTGCCCAGTCGAAGGCCCCTATGCTGACCGGAAATCCGCGCCATCTGATCCTGCGGGCGCCCCATCCAAGCCCGCTGTCCGCGTACCGCGGCTTTTTCGGATGCCGGCATTTCAGTAAATGCAATGCTTTTCTGGAAAGAAACGGCGCGCAGCCGATCGACTGGCAGATCGAAAACCTGAAATCGTAAA
>JAUNJS010000278.1 GCA_030533125.1 Eubacteriales bacterium
TTTTGTCCATGGAGTCACTGTTGTCAAAGGTACTGTTTTTGCTCATGGAGTCACTATAGTCAATTGAGGATGTATTTCTTGATGTCATAGCCGACCACCTCCGTTTCACTGATAAAGATCTCCTCCAGGGTGAGGGGAAGGATTTCAAAAAAGACCGTTTCGATGCCGGCAAAGCGCGCCTCCAATTCCTCGCGGGGCGCGCGCACCGTGATCGTGTGCAGTTTTCCCCGCGTCGAGTGTTCGAGGGTTTTCAGGCCGCTGAGCACGGCCGCGGCATCCTTCTCGTCCGCAAACACGCACTGGACTTTGGAAAGGCCCAGTTTCATGGACGCGAGATCGCGGGAGAGCAGCAGACCTCCGCTGTGCAGAAGCCCTACATGATCGCAGATGTCTTCGAGTTCCCGAAGGTTGTGCGAGGCGATGACAGGCGTCAGGTTCCGCTCGGACATATCATTGGCGAAAAGACTCTTCACCGCCTGCCGCATGACCGGATCCAGGCCGTCAAAAGTCTCGTCGCACAAAAGATACTGCGCATTGGAACACAGCCCGCATATCACGGCGAGCTGTTTTTTCATGCCGCGGGAATAGTTCCGGATCCGCCGCTTCGGATCCAGGCCTAAATCGTACAGCAGCGCTTCAAAGCGCACCGGATCAAATGCCGGATAGACCGTCTGATAGTAACTGCACATATCCTGCGCGTTCCCGTTCCGGAAAAAATACGGATCGTCGGGGATGAAGAAAATCTGCTGCTTTACGTCCGGGTTGTCATAGACTGCCTGTCCGTACACCTCGATCCGGCCGGAATCCTGCCGCAGGATCCCGCTCACCATGCGCAGGAGCGTGCTCTTGCCCGCACCGTTTGTCCCGACAAGCCCGAAAACCATCCGGTCTTCTATTTTCAGAGTCACGTCATTCACCGCCGTGATATTTCCAAACTTTTTTTTGAGGTTTTTTATCTGAATCATCGTGTGTATACTCCTCGATCGTCATTTATTCGATATTTTTCAAATATTTTTCGATATTTGATTATTCCGGCACGGGCCAGCCGGATTCCCGCAGAAGCGATTCCGGATCGATCCCGAGTTCCTGTGCCTCTTTTAATAAAACCTGAAGCTTTTCCCTGAGTTCTTCGCGCTTTTTATCATGAAGCGCCTCGCCCTTGCTGCTGACAAAACTGCCGCGCCCGCGCACAGAATATAAAAAGCCCTGCCGCTCCAGCTCCATGTAAGCCCGCTGCACGGTATTGGGGTTGGTCGAAAGCTCCATCGCGAGTTTGCGGACCGACGGCATCTGTTCATCCGGAGACAGGACTTCTTTCAGGATCAGCATCTTGTAGCGCTCGACGATCTGCTCATAGATCGGCCGGCTGTCCTGATAATTGATGAAATTCAAACCGGACCTCCTTCCATCGAGACATTTGCTGGGTTGCTTTGTGAATCGTATTAACTGTATTAAGAATATTAGTACAGTTAGAAACGGATGTCAAGAGTATTTTTACAATGCAGTTTTATCGATGAAAAAAAGGTCAGAGCGCATTAAGCAATGGAGTGTTTTACAAGGAAAACGGGGACAGAGTGTAACTATGCAATGGGGCTTTATCGGCGGAAACGGGCTTTCCGCGCCGAAACAGCAGCGGGATTGCCGGGTAAAGATGGCGGGGAATCCCGCATCTCAGGAGCCGATCAGACCGGCATCCGTAGATCAGAAACAAAAGCGGCGAAAACCGCTTTTCCGGAGGAGATGAGGGGAAGGGCACGCGGTGCCGCATTTCCTTTCCCGAAACTAACATTTCAACCTACCAAAGAAGACGGAAAAAGTGGTATACTGGACACAGTGTTTACACAGGATTTATGCAGGATTTACGCAAGACTTTTGCAGGAGGTTGATTATGCTCAAAAACCCTGAACAGACGAAAGATAAGATTGTGCAGTGGATCCGTGATTATTTTGCTGAAAACGGACCGTCTTGCAGCGCGGTGATCGGGATTTCCGGAGGGAAGGATTCCAGTGTGGCGGCGGCGCTCTGCGCGGAGGCGCTGGGGAAAGACAGGGTTGTCGGCGTGCTGATGCCCCGCGGTGTGCAGCCGGATATCTCTGACAGCCAGCTGCTGGTGGACACGCTCGGAATTCCGTATGTGGAGATCAATATCGGAGCCGCGGCGGACGCGCTGGAAAAAACGCTGGAGGAGAACGAGAAGCTCGGGCAGATCTGCGGGCGCGAGGAGATGGCGCGGGAAGCGAAAATCAACCTTCCGCCCAGAATCCGGATGGCGACGCTGTATGCGGTGGCACAGAACCTGCCGAACGGCGGGCGTGTCGTGAACACCTGCAACGCTTCGGAGGACTATGTCGGTTATTCCACAAAATACGGGGATGCCGCGGGCGATTTCAGCCCCCTTTCGGATCTGCTTGTGCACGAGGTGCTGCAGGTCGGCGCGGTGCTCGGCCTTCCGGAGCAGTTGGTCAGGAAGACACCTTCCGACGGACTGAGCGGCATGAGCGACGAGGACAAGCTCGGTTTTACCTACCAGATGCTTGACAATTACGTGCTCACCGGGGTGTGCGAAGATTCTGAAAAGAAAGCGCGCATTGACCGTCTGCATGTTCTGAACCTTCATAAGCTCAGGCTGATGCCGAAATTCGAGCTTACCGGAGAGGACCGAGGATAGAAGCAATATCGTTATATCCACCCGAATCGCTCCGAAGCCTATGAACCCGGCCCGGGGGGACCGCGGATAGAGGAATCTCGTCAGATCTGCCCGCATCGCTCCGAAGCCGGTGAACCCGGTGGAGAGGACCGCGGATAGAGGAATCTCGTCAGATCTGCCCGCATCGTTCCAAAACCGAAGAACCCGGCCCGGAGGACCGCGGATAGACATATGCCGTTTTATCCGCGCTTTGACGCTTTTTTAGACCGGAAATGCATTATACTGATACTATCATAGCGAAACTGGCGGAGGTTTCTGCCTTTAGAGCACGGACGAAGAAAGGACAGGCATATGAGCACAGAGAATACAACAATCCCGGCGGCAGAGGACGCTGCAGAGCAGGCTGTAGAAAAGACAAAGGGAAGCAGTGCGAAAAAATCCTCTTCTTCGCTCGGGAAGATTTTCGGGAGCGGAAAGAAATCCTCAAAGGGCAAGACGGACAGCGGCCGTAATTCTGAAGACGATATCAAAAAGCTGACCAGGACGGAGCTTCTGGAACTTCTGATTGATGAGACGAAGGAGGCGGACAGACTCAGGGCGGAGAACGAGCGGCTGCGGGAGGAACTCCAGAGATGCCGCGCGGATCTGGACCGTGTAGCTTCTTTTGAAGCGGTCATCGCACGGCTGGAGGCGATTGTTGCCAGAAGCTGAAAGGCGGCAGTTTGATCAATGGCTCCATCCGTTATGCTGAGATTTTGGATGCGATTGTTTCCGGAAGCTGAAAGGCGGCAGAGGACAGACCTGCCGGACAGATACATCAGACGGATTTATCCACATGGCTTTATCGGACGGATTCATCTGACGGATTTGTCAGGCAGATGAATCTGCCGGCCTGATCAGCCGGTCTGATCAGTCGGCATTTTTCAGACAGACTTTTTTCAGACGGATTTATCAGACGGAATAGAGGAAAGAGATTTATATGAGCGAAGTTGAAAACAAAGGTGCTGTACAGGCAATGCCTGATTCCGCGCAGACGACGGATGGCGCGGCAGGAAACGGCGCAGGGGCTGCGGCATCGGAGGAACCGCGGGAAAGCGGAAAGTCCGGAAAGCAGGGAAAGGCAAAGCGGACAAAGAAGTCCGAGAGCAGGGGACCCGTCCGGAAGCCGGAACTCCGGGAGCTGGAGGGAGAGCTGCAGCGTGAACGATACAAGACGCGTTACCGCCGCGTTCTGCGGAGTACAGTCTTTACCCTTATCACTGTGGCAGCCGTCGCGATCCTGGTGGCGACCTTGTGGATGCCCGTGCTGCAGATTTACGGAGCTTCGATGACACCCACCCTGACAGACGGAGATATTGTGATTTCCAGAAAGGTCAAGAACCTGAAACAGGGGGACATCGTCGCGTTCTACTACAACAACAGGATCCTGGTCAAGCGCTACATAGCGAGTGCCGGAGACTGGGTGGACATTGATGAAGAGGGGAACGTCTACGTCAACGGCGTACAGCTCAATGAGCCCTATGTCTATGAAAAAGCGCTCGGGGAGTGCAATATTGAGCTGCCCTATCAGGTTCCGGAAAACCGTATCTTTGTTCTCGGAGACCACCGCAGCGTTTCCATTGACTCAAGGAGCACTTCGGTCGGATGCGTGGCGGAGGACCAGATCGTCGGGGAGCTTGTCTTCTGCGTCTGGCCGTTCAGCAATCTGGGTATGATCAGGTAGACGGAAAGCGGTTCAACGGGATAAATCGATCGACGCAGAGAATTCGATTTCGAAGGGGATCCGGTTTCGTCGTCAGAGGTCCGTCTTTATCAGATGATTTGAAAAACGTGTACAGCCGCTATCTATTGCCGGAGGGCAGTCGCATGGCGGCTGTATTTATTGTATTTATCAGCAGGTTTATACGCATGTTTTTCGCATGTAAACAGACATACCGTGCCTCCGCAGAATGCGGCTTGATAAGAATCGGGTGCTTACCAATGGATTTCCGCACAGAAGAAAAAACTAAGAAAAA
>JAUNJS010000279.1:0-2575 GCA_030533125.1 Eubacteriales bacterium
CGGAGAAGTCTGCGGAAACACCGGAGGAAGCGCAGGGCGAATCACAGGAGGAAGCTGCGGAAGCACAGGAGGAAGTCCAGGAGGAGTCCGCGGAAGACGGCATCTCGACAGAATTCAAAGAAGCGATGGACAGCTATGAGGCATTTTTTGACGAGTACGCGGAGTTTATGAAAAAGTTCTCAAAGTCGGGAAATGCAGCGGAAATGCTGCTGGACTACAGCTCCTACATGACGAAATATGCGGAAGCCATGGAGAAAATCGGCCAGATTGATACTTCAAAACTGACGATCCAGGAGCAGAAGTACTATATTGAGGTCATGGCGAGAATAGAGAAAAAGCTGCTGGAAATCACCCAGTAAATCGTTTTGACCCGGTTAACCGGTTTGTCCCTGTAAAACGGTTTGCCGGTGTTAGGCGGAGCTTCCCTTCTCCGCCGGGGAAAAGATTTTCGGACTGCCTCGAGATTACGCAATCACGCGATGACATGCTCCCGACCCAAGGCACGGAACGCAGGCGAAACACAATAAAAAACAAAACAGGGCCCGGAAAACCGCGAAAACCAGGATACGCGGGATTCCGGGCTCTGTGTTTTTATGCCTGCGCTTTATACCGGGATTACAAGCGCGGTGCCGGAGCTCTCTTTCCATAATCTCTGTGGAATCACTTTGGTGCAGGAGTGATAGAAAATATATGGAAACAGGGATGCGTTGATGGTTATTCTTTTAAATGATACAATAACCTCGAAAATATTCACGAAGCGTAGATGCGGCACCGCATCGAAAAGCGCAGTTTATGCATATGTAGTCGTATTGCTGAATTATGGAGCCGAAGAACATATAAAACAGCAAGTAAGCGCACTGATGCGCGCGGTTTTATGCATATGCAGACTATGACTCATAATCATGGAGATGAAATATGGAAAATTGCACGGATTTCACAATACCGGAAGAAAAGAATGCGGAACCGAAGGGGAACGCGGACAAGGGAACCCGCGTGCTCGTAATGGCACTGAGTACGTTTCCGACAGCCCGGGAGAAAAAGCTCATTGGGCCCGGAGGGAGGGAAGAAACCTTCAGGATCACCTTGATGAGAGGGACAAGATATTGTTATGAAGAATACACTTCCTCAGAAGGAAAAGCCGGTTCTCTGAAGCTGATCCACGTAGGTTCCTATCAGCTTGAACCTGTGTCTGTATTTATCAAAGAGGAACTGGACAATTACGTGACAGATGTTGTTTTACTCGCGACCAGCGAAACGATGGAAAACAGGCGTGAAATTGTCTTTCCTTCTCCTTATTCAAAACAGCGCAAAATTGATTATGAGCTTATCGCCGGAAAGGAAGCTGCCGGGGAAAATGCTGCCGGGAAGGAGGCCGCTGAAAAGAACGATGTTGAAAAGGGCGTTGTAGAAAAGGCCTCCGCCGGCGGAAAAAAAGGCGGGAAATCTTTCGATCTGGAGAAGTTCCTTATAAAAACAGTGCTCGACAACCGGGAAAATTCCGCGGAAAATGCCGAAGTGGTGAAAAGAGACTGGACGGCCCTGGAATACTTTTCTGAGTGGCTGAAGGAATGCTGGGGAAAAGAACTCAGGATCCATCCGATTGAAATTGATGAGATGAAGCCTGCCTGCGCACTGAATCTGGTGATGGACAAAATCCGGGAGCTGTATAACAACACGGAGGATAAGGACAACTGGAGGCTGTGGATAGATACCCATGGCGGATTCCGGGACATTTCCATGGTGTTGATCTCGGCCGCCAGATTTTTCGCGACGGATATGCAGGATCCCATCGATACAAACGGCATTTTCAGTGTTTACCATTCCCAGCGAAAAGAGATCGATGACAGGATCATCGACCAGACAGCCTTCTACTTCACTGAGTCCGCGGAGGCATTGAAGAATTTCCTGGATTATGGACAATATCTCGCCCTGAAGTTCAAGCCCTACGGGGGCGAAAAAAAGCATGCCTTTATCAGTTACAGGCACGATAAGAGATTCATCACTTCCGTTCGCAATATTCTTACGCAGTTTGAAAAACACGGAATACTGTTCTGGTATGATGACGGGATCCGGCCCCGGGATAACTGGAAGGTTGTGCTTGAAAGGCAGAACATGGACTCCGAGGTATTTATTGGCCTTCTTTCCAATTCTTATTTTCAGTCAAAAGAATGCTGGAAGGAACTGATAAACGCTGTTTCGGGGAAAAAGGGCAGGTACGAAAAGATTCATTTCATTATGCTGGAAGAAAATGTGGATCTTACCCGTGTGCTGCCTGTTTCTCTGGAAAACCCCGAAGAAACGAAAGAAGTTCAGGAGAGGATGCAGGAACTTGGGGTAACTGTGGATGAACTGCGGGAGTGCCTGGGAATCGGGAATATAAACAGTAATATCCAGTGGTTCCAATGGTTCGGCTACATGCAGAGGGGAACCGCTGTCAGAGAAAGATCGACGGCTGATCTGGACGAGCGGATCAAGAGTACCTTAGAAATGATTCGGGACTCTATAGTCAATGCTTAACCAGTTGCCATAGAAGAACATTTTTTCGAAATTCACAGCGGGGAATTTCGTGTAAAAA
>JAUNJS010000279.1:2675-4651 GCA_030533125.1 Eubacteriales bacterium
AGTGAGAGGAAGACATCACATGGATAATAAATCAGGCGCCTTTATTAATTTCTCCAATCACCCATCCGCGCTCTGGGAGGCGGCACAGGTGAAAGCGGCAGAAGCATACGGAACCGGGATCATTGACATTCTCTTTCCGCAGGTCGATCCGGCCGCGGACGAAGAAGATGTGAGCGCAGTGGCGGAGAAGAAGGCGGCGGAAATTCTGTCCCTGAACCCCGCGGCGGTAATGTGCCAGGGGGAATTCGGACTGAGCTATTCCGTCATCCGGCGCCTTCAGGACGCGGGCGTCCCGGTTTTGCATGCATGCAGCGAACGGAACGTCCATACAGTGGGAGACACAAAGACAGTCCGTTTCGAATTCGTCCGCTTCCGGAAATATCAGGAATAGATAGAACCGTGATCCGGAAAGAGTCATGAAACACAGTAAGAAACACGGCCTGAAAATATGGAGAAACATTTTATGACCCAGATGCCTATGACGCAGATGCTTCCGGGGAAAATGGAGGATCTTCTGCGGATCCGGTACGTGAAACTGCATTTCACTCTGGAAATTTTACAGGATGGATGTCTGCCGCAGCAGAAAGCTTCCGCGCTGCGCGGAGGCATGGGACGGATGCTTTTGATGACGAACTGTATACGGGATGAAAACTGCAGTTCCTGTGACTTCGAAGAAGACTGTCTCGTGCGGCGCATGATGTACCCGAAAATGCAGATCCGGCCGCAGTTTATGACCGGGCAGGACAGTGAGGGATATGTGCTGGAGTGCGAGAACCGGGAGGTGGAGTTCCGCGAAGGAGATGAACTGGAATTCAATCTGCTCCTTTTTGGCCGGACCATCGTCTACTTCAATCAGTTCCTGCAGGCGTTTTATTATCTCGGAATGCAGGGCCTCGGGGCACAGCATATTCCTTTCCGCGTGAAATACGTCACCAACACGAAGCGCCAGAAGATCGTGGAAGGGACAAATGTATATAAGGAGTACTATCAGGTCAGGACCGTGGAGGAGTATGTCCGGTACCGGCTCGGAGCACGGGACATTCCGGATTATGACACGCTGGTTTTCCATTCTCCGCTTTCCCTTAAGTACAGGGGGGAGGTACAGGAGGCTTTTTCGCCCGAAGCCATCCTGGCGGCTGCCGAGCGCAGAATCTATATCCTGAACTGTTACGAAGGACGCCTGGAAGGAGAGGATTTTGAGCGCCCCGGTCTTGAGGCGCATATCCCCCGGCTCGTGGAGCAGCGCGTGTTTAAGGAGAAAGTGAAACGCTTCTCCGGCACGCATAATGCATCCGTGTCCTTCTATGGCATCCGTGGATCCTGCCGGATCACCGGGCTGGACGAAACTGCCAGGATCCTGTTGATCGCCGGAGAGCTCATACACATTGGAAAAAACACCAGCTTCGGATTCGGCAGATATACGCTGACGGGACCCGGGAAGCGCGCTTGACCGGGATAAAAATGATCGAGATACAATAATTGTTGACCTTCCTTGGAACCCGACCCGCCTGGAACAGCGCAAAGGCCGCATCCAGCGAATTGGACAGCCCAGCTTGCCGGCACCAATGTTGAAAACACACGCATTGCGTGCTAACATATACATATGAATACACAAGAAGAATTGATTAAGCTAAAAGAGCAAACTAATATGAACTGGAAAACATTTGCCCGGTATTTTGATATCCCATACCGCACAATGCAAGACTGGTATATGGGAAAACGTGGTATGCCCGATTACCTTCTCCGACTGATGATCTATAAGATAAAGATGGATTATTTTCTGCGAGGAAGCCGGGAAGAATGAATTGCTTGCAATGGTGAGAGGCTAAACAGTTAAAGCTGGTGATGACAGATGAGTGAATTTAAAATGGCAAATCAGAGATTTAATCCTGATTACGACAGACTGCTCCAATCTGTTGGCGATACATTGAATAAAGGCAGGTCTGCGGCTGCCATGGCAGTAAATACCGCCATGG
>JAUNJS010000042.1:0-10098 GCA_030533125.1 Eubacteriales bacterium
AGAGATTTTTTGCGCAGAATGTGCAAAAAAGATCGGGAATGCGAATGTGTGGAGCGGGTCGGGAGCGTGTAAACGCGACGACACGCGTAGTTTTATACATACGTGGTTTGTGGCACCACGCCATGCCCTGAAGTATGCAAAAAACACACCCCCGGTTATTTCCGGAGGTGTGTTTTTTTCATGTGTTTCGTCGTGGAAAGGCCGTAAAATCCGGCCGTTCCCGGGTCGTTTTTACCGCAGGGAGAACAGCATCTGCTCGTACGTCGGGTAAGGGAGGTACTCGTCCGGAATGATGGCTTCCGCCCGGTCGACCCAGAACCGGAGGTCTTCCATCTCACCCAGGATCGTCTCGTGGTAGAATTTTGCCTTCTTCAGGCTGTCTTCGATCGTCTCGGCCTTCGTCGTATCTGTGTCGAGGATTTCAAGCGCGTGGACGATGCGCTCGCTCGTTTCGTCGAGCTTCTGCAGGATCCCGCTCTCGTAACTGCACTTGCTGGCGGGCAGGAGGTCTCTCTTCTTGAGCGCCTCTGTGGTGATGTCCTTCATATACCGGACAAGACCGGCGGTGAAGTCCTTGCGCACCATTTCCTGGAGTGTCAGGGATTCGATGTGGACAGTCTTCGCGTAGTTCTCGAGGAGGATCTCATAGCGGGACAGGATCTCTTCTCTGGTGAAAATCTCATGCTTTGTGAAGAGTTCAATACTCTTTTCCGTGATAAAGTGCGGCATCGCGTCCGGAAGGGACTTCAGATCCGCCAGTCCGCGGCGGTGAGCTTCCTCGACCCACTCGTCTGTGTATCCGTTTCCGTTGAACAGGATGCGCTTGTGCCGGATTAGAAGCTCCTTGAGGAGGGCGTGGACAGCCGCGTCCATCTCCTCCGCGGGAACGTCTTTCAGCTTCTCGTAGATCTGCGTGAGACTTTCCGCGACGGCGGTGTTCAGCACGATGTTGGGGTTTGCCACGGAGAGGGAGCTGCCAGGCATGCGGAACTCGAACTTGTTGCCGGTGAAAGCAAACGGGGAGGTGCGGTTTCTGTCGGTCGTGTCGCGCATGATATGCGGCAGGACGTGCGCGCCCATGCCCATCTGCTGCTTTCCGCCGCCGCTGAAAGCGGTCCCTTCCTCGATGGACTGCAGCACCTGCGCGAGCTCGTCGCCCACGAAAATGGAGATAATGGCGGGCGGAGCCTCGTTGCCGCCCAGACGATGGTCGTTGCCGGCTGTGGCGACGCTGATGCGCAGGACCTCCTGATATTCATCCACCGCCGCGATGACGGCCAGCAGGAAGACCAGGAACTGCATGTTCTCGGCCGGGGTCTTTCCGGGGTTCAGGAGGTTCTCCCCTGTGTCCGTCCCGATGGACCAGTTGTTGTGCTTGCCGGATCCGTTGATTCCCTCAAAAGGCTTCTCATGCAGCAGGCAGGCATAGCCGAATCTGTCCGCGACCTTTTTCATGACTTCCATCGTCAGCTGGTTGTGGTCAACCGCGATGTTCGCGGTCTCAAAGACCGGCGCCAGCTCATGCTGCGACGGGGCGACCTCGTTGTGCTTGGTCTTGACCGGGATCCCGAGCTCCCAGAGCTCTTTGTCAAGCGCGTGCATATATTCGGATACCTTCGGCTTGAGGACACCGAAATAATGATCCTCCATCTCCTGCCCTTTCGGGGCGGGCGCGCCCAGAAGGGTGCGGCCTGTCAGGAGCAGATCCTTTCTCTTTTTATAGAGATCCTTGTCGATCAGGAAATATTCCTGTTCGGAGCCGACCGTCGTGTCCACATGGGTCACGCCGGTATTCCCCAGGAGGCGCAGCACCTTTACCGCCGCGTCGGAGAGGGCTTCCATGGAACTGAGGAGCGGAGTCTTTTTGTCCAGCGCCTCGCCGCCGTAGGAGCAGAACGCGGTCGGGATGTAGAGGGAGCCGTCCTTAATGAACGCGGGCGAGCTGGGATCCCACGCGGTATAACCGCGCGCCTCGAAGGTCGCGCGCAGACCGCCGGACGGGAAGCTCGATGCGTCCGGTTCTCCCTTTACCAGCTCCTTGCCGGAAAACTCCATGAGGATCCCGCCGTCGGAAGTGGGGGAAATGAAGCTGTCGTGCTTCTCTGCCGTCAGACCGGTCATGGGCTGGAACCAGTGCGTAAAGTGCGTCGCGCCGTGTTCGATCGCCCACTCCTTCATCGCCGCCGCGACCGTATTCGCGACGTCAAGTTCCAGATGCGTGCCGTTCCTGCTTGTCTTGCGCACAGCCTCATAAATGTCCTTTGGAAGGCGGTCACGCATGACCCTGTCGCTGAATACCATGCTTCCGTAGATTTCCGGGATCTTTACATTTGCTTCCATAATGTTTCCTCCTCATATTTACTTTCCGGTTTTTTCTTTTGAAAACCGGCGTTTTACAGGAATACGTCAGAGAAGGGTGTACCGCCCTCCGCCTTCCCGCGAGCAGCCGTCCGCCGTCCGCTGTCGGAAGATTTTTTTCTGCGGCTGCCCTGCGATAAAAAAAAGGTGCTCGAAGGGACGGCCGCGCCATTCCTTCAAGCACCTTTGCTTTAAATCACATTATACACACCATAATGAACCTGTCAAGCACTTTTTGTATACAATGATACAATCAATTGATTCATACTTGTTTGCAGGCGCGAGTCCATGTCCATAAACATAAATATGAATCTCCGGAATCTCCTTTTGTCTTTAATTCGAGACAACTGTCGTGAAATAAAGACTCAATTGACGCAACAATGAATTCACAATTAGTAAAAAAGCCTGATTTTATGCGGTTTTTTTCAATAACTTCAAAGTGGCACGGTTTTTGCTGATTTTTTATTTTGTAAATCATACACAATCGCTTTTTGACAGGAGGAAAATCATGGCACAACTTGAAGGAGTAAGAGTAGTTGATTTGACAACATACATCGCGGCGCCGTCCGCCGGGCGCGCGCTGGCAGGCATGGGCGCGGAAGTGATCAAGGTCGAGCCGCCCCGCGGGGACGGGTTCAAGCCTTTCTCCATGAGCTGCAACTATCCGGCGTATCTGGATGAAGACTATTATACCGGCTATGATGTAATGAATTTCCTGAAAAAAGGACTCTGCCTGAATCTCAAGGATCCGGAAGCGCTCAAAGCGTTCAAAAAGCTCCTCTCCACAGCGGATGTCTTTCTGACAAACACCCGTGTGCAGGCGCTGAAAAAGATGGGTCTCGACTACGAGACACTGCACAAGGAGTTCCCCCGTCTGATCCACGCCTCCATCCTCGGATACGGAGAAAAGGGTCCTCTTAAGGACAAGCCGGGCTTTGACTACACCGCTTATTTCTCGAGAGGCGGTGTCGCCTATTCCGTCATGGAAAAGGGTACCTCTCCCGCCGTCCCTGTTTCCGGATTCGGCGATAACTATGCAGGTCTCGCCCTGACAGCGGGCATTCTCGCGGCGCTGTACAATCAGCAGAAGACCGGCGAGGGAGAGCGCGTGACTGTCAGCCTTTACGATACCGCGATCTACGGCATCAGCTGGATGATGGGTGCCGTTGAATACGGCAACGAGCTTCCCGCTTCCAGGCGTCACACCAACAGCGCCGTCGCAACGACTTATGCAACAAAGGATGGAAGGTACATTCAGCTGGCTATGCTGGATTACACACAGCTGCCCCGCCTGGCAAAAGCCCTGGAGGCTGACTTCCTGCTGACAGACGAGCGCTTCAATAACTATGACGGCATGCTCGCCAACATCGAGGTCATGGTCCAGGCTCTGGAGCCCGTCTTTGCATCCAGGACTCTGGAAGAATGGACCCCCAGGCTTGTGGAAGCCGACATTCCGTTCGAAGTCGTGCAGACCGCCCTGGAAGTCGTCGCCGACGAACAGGCATGGGCCAACGACTATATCTTCAAAAAACAGCAGCGCGATGGAAAGAACCTGTACTATATCCGCACACCGATCTTCTTTACGGAGAGACCGTCCTATAAGGAAGAGAGCGGCCGCGGGCGCGCCCCGATGATGGGAGAAGACACAAGAGAGATCCTCGGGGGCCTGGGTTATACCAACGAACAGATCGATGCCATGAAGGCTTCCGGAGCACTGATTGAAAAAACGCCTGAGGATGCATAAAACTGTAAACATTCCGGGAATACACTCCAGATCTCCGCCCGGAGCATAAGGATTGTCTGTACGGTTGACAATACCCTGTGACAGACAGATCTATCCTGCTAAATTCTGTCTGTAACAGCTTTTTATAAATATATTCTTTTTTATCACTTTCACCTTTACCAAGTGGCAGCCCCCGCTTCTGTCTTCAGAGGCGGGGGCTGTCATTCCGGTTTATTCCATTGGATTCACTTTTTCGGCAAAAATGAAAAACCGGAACGCGGCAAAACGCAATCTGTCTCAGATATGCAACACCTTTTGCATAGAATAGACTTGCGGTTTTCCTGAAATTCACCTCTTTGCGTAAAACAAAACCTGAGTGCAGCCGCAGCACACTTGTTTTCTTTCTTTTTTTACATTTCTATATGCTTTCTATTATCTTTTTTGAATTGGCACGTTTTTTGCTTGTAATCATTCCTGTGAATTCAACAATCAATTTTTCATGTACCATTTATGACGGACGATCGACCGCGCAGCTATGCCGGCGGTTTCCGGCCGGGCTGCCGCGAAAACAGACCGATCTATCCCGGCCGGACAAGAGGTCCGGTCTCAACTGTCTCCAGGCAGGAGGAGGTGACAGCAATTGAATTCAAATATGATTCTGGATACGCAGTATCTGATTGACATGGTCGATGAAGTCGTCCTGATCTTTGATGAATCGGGCACGATTCTGTATGGAAACAATAAAGTTGACGAGTGGCTTCCCTGTTCGAGAGCCGAAATGGTGGGAAAAAATGTCCGGTTTCTGACACACGAGAACTACACCCGCGGAATCCTGACGATCGAAGAAGTGATCACGCGGAAGGAGACCGTCTTCAACAATGTGCTGTATTCCAACGGAAAACTGATTTCCTATACCGGCAAACCGGCTTTCAACAATGAGGGGACATTTGTAGGCGGGGTTCTCACAGGCCGGGACATGAGCTACCTCGTCAAGCTGTACAAAGAACAGACACGGCACCCGGTTCTGACAACTAACGACGAACTGATCGGCAACAGCAGGGAGATCGGCCTTGTGCGCAGGCAGATCCTGAACGCCGCGAAGACTGACGCCCCGGTCATGATCATCGGGGAATCCGGCACGGGAAAAGAAGTCGTCGCGCGCGCGATCTATAAAAACAGCGGCCGCGCCGACAAGCCGTTTATCGCCATTAACTGCAGTGCCATTCCCATGGAACTTGTGGAAGCGGAACTGTTCGGATATGAAGAAGGAGCCTTTACAGGCGCCAGAAAAAAAGGAAAAAAAGGCCTTCTGGAATCCGCCAACGGGGGCACGGTCTTCCTGGATGAAATCGGCACCATTCCCAAACATCTCCAGAGCAAATTCCTGAGGGTAATCCAGGAAAACAAAATCATGCGCGTCGGCGGAATCCAGGAAATCGATCTGGACATCCGCTATATCTCGGCAACGAACCTGACCCTGTCGCAGCTTCGCGACGAAAACTATTTCCGGCAGGATCTGTATTACAGGCTCTGTGTGATCCCGATCCAAATCCCTCCGCTTCGGCAGCGCACCGGGGACGCGGAACAGCTCGCAGCCTACTTCGTGGAGTATTTTAACAAACTGTATATGAAGCATACCGTTCTGACAGATGAGGTTCTCGATCTGATCCGCACCAGCACCTGGCCCGGGAATGTGCGCGAACTGAGAAACATCATGGAGCGGCTCGTGATCACTTCCGACGACGACAATCTGAACGCGGAGGATTACAAACTGGTGACCAGCATCGACGCTGTTGAAGACGACGGACAAAAGACCAGGCTTGATCTGGACGACTCCGTGACGCTGGACGACGCCTACAAAATGGTCGATCAGGTCCTGATCACCAGGGCCGTCGAGCGCATGGGTTCCGTCAGGAAGGCGGCAAAGCTCCTTGGGATCAACCGCTCGACTCTCTACCGGAAAATCCAGGAGAGCCGGATCGACCTCGATAAAATCGGGCTGTAACTGCGTCCTCTTGTTTTCTTACATACAGACAACTCCCGCTTCCGGGTCAAAGACCGGAGGCAGGAGCTGTCTTATTTTATCCTTTTTACACGGCAACATAAAGCTTAATACAGTTTCTGTTTCCTCTCCGCCGCCGCGCGGATGAGCCCTGCGAAAAGGGGATGCGCGCGGTTCGGGCGGGATTTGAACTCCGGGTGTCCCTGTGTCCCGATGTAATATGGGTGCCCCTGCAGTTCGATCATTTCCACGATGCGGCCGTCCGGAGACTGGCCGGAAAGGGTCAGTCCGGCCGTCTGCAGGATGTCCCGCATCTCGTTGTTGACTTCGTATCTGTGCCTGTGCCGCTCGGAAATCTCCTGTTTTCCGTACAGAGCTTCCGCGAGGGAACCGGGTGAGAGAATACAGGGGCAGGCGCCCAGGCGCATGGTTCCCCCCAGATCCGTCACATTCTTCTGCTCCGGCATCAGGTCGATGACCGGGTGGGGCGTCCCGGGATCAAGCTCCGCGCTGTTCGCGTCCTTCCATCCAACCACGTTTCTCGCAAACTCAACCAGCGCCATCTGCATGCCCAGGCAGATCCCGAGAAACGGAATACCGTTTTCCCGCGCAAACTGCGCGGCGAGAATCATCCCCTCCGTCCCGCGCGTGCCGAATCCTCCAGGGATGATCATTCCGTCGATCCCGTCAAAAAACGCTTTTCCGGACATCCCTTTTTCGGCAAGGCTGGTTTCCGCCTCTTCGGAATCAATCCACCGGATCTTCACCTGCGCGCCGTTGGCCGTCCCGCCGTGATGAAGCGCCTCCACGACGCTCAGATACGCGTCATGGAGCGTCGTATATTTTCCGACAAGCCCGATGGTCACCGTCTTTTTCGGATTGTGCAGGCTGTCCACCATGTGGATCCAGTCTCCCAGATCCGGTTCCGGGCAGGGAAGCTGCAGACATTCGCAGACCGCCTGTGCCAGATGTTCGTCCTCCATCATCAGCGGAACTTCGTAGATGGACTCGGCATTCCTGTTCTGGAGGACATGGGAGACCGGCACATTGCAGAAAAGGGCGATCTTGTCCCGCAGCTGCCGCGGCAGTTCTCTCTCCGTACGGCAGACAATAATGTCCGCCCGGATCCCCATCCGCTGAAGCTCCCGGACACTGGCCTGGGTCGGCTTGGTCTTGAGCTCTTCCGACCCGTACAGATACGGCACCAGCGTCACATGGATCATACAGCACGTGCCCGCCGGCCTCTCCTGCATGAACTGCCGGATTGCCTCGTAAAACGGCTGTGATTCGATATCTCCCACTGTCCCGCCGACCTCAATGATGACGACAGAGGGGGCTGCCCCGGAGGAATCCGTTCCGGCGGGCAGTTCCGGCAAAGCCCGTCTTCCCGTGGAAAACCGGCTCTTGATCTCGTTGGTCACATGCGGGATGACCTGCACCGTCCCCCCGCCGTAATCTCCGTGCCGCTCCTTGTTCAGCACAGCCCAGTATATTTTTCCGCTCGTCACATTGGAATTCCTGTCAAGGTTTTCATCAATGAACCGCTCGTAATGTCCCAGGTCCAGATCGGTCTCCGTTCCGTCGTCGGTCACGAACACCTCCCCGTGCTGGATCGGGTTCATTGTCCCCGGATCCATGTTCAGATAAGGGTCGAATTTCTGCATGGTCACGGAGTATCCGCGCGCCTTCAAAAGCCTCCCCAATGAGGCCGCCGTAATCCCTTTCCCCAGACCGGAGACGACGCCTCCGGTGACAAATACATATTTTGTCATATGACACCTTCCTTTCATGGTCAAACGAATAAATCCCGGCGAAACATCCTGCCCGGGTAAATTGTTCGTTATCAACAAAAAAGAAAGCGCCTGAGGGTATGATACTCCTTTCCCTCAAGCGCCTTTGCTCACAGTTTGATATAAAGCGGAACCTTCTGGAACCTTCTCTGTGGCTCCAACAGACTGTATTATACACACCGGATCTGACGGTGTCAATTGCGGTACATTTACAAAAGCCGGAGGCATAAGAGCCCCCGGCTTTTTCACACATGTTTTTTCCGGCTGTTTTGTCACTTCTTTTTAAAGATCCGTTTTATCGCGAACAGGATCAGAGAGATTCCCAGAATCAGGATGATCACCGCGACAACGGGCATGCCGTTCGGCGTAACCGGCCGGATGTCTGCCTGGCACAGTCTGCACCCGCCCGAAAACAGGACACAGCCGACGATCACCAGGATCAGGTCGTTGATCTTTTCGTTGAGGCTGGTGACCAGGTCTTCGTAACCGGTCAGCTCGAGGTTGACCTTCAGCCTGCCCTTCATGATGTCGGTCAGGGCGTCGGCGACGATCTGCGGAATTTTGGAGACCTTTTTGCCGGTATCCAGAACGCCCCGGCCCAGGCTCATAATCTCTTTTTCCAGGCTAAAGGATTTTTTCACGCGTTCCATCAGCTTGTCTGAGATGAGTTCAAACAGATTCAGCTCCGGGCAGAGCTGCTCCATCACGCCTTCGATGGTCAGGAACGAACGCACCAGCATCGTGTAGCGGCCCGGCATCACAATATGGTGTTTGTCCGCGAGGTCGCACACTTCACCCAGCACCGCCGAAAAGTCGATCTCGTTCAGGCTGGTCACGTTCATGTATTTGTTGCTGAGATACTCCAGATCCTCTCTGAGTTTGTTCCGGTCTGTGTGGGCGGAACTGGTTCCGATGGCCAGAACGCCGTTTGTCATGCCTTCTACGTCACCGCTCAGAAGTCCGAGAACAAGATCCTGAAGGGCGTTCATGTCCGCCTCCGTGATCTGTCCGATCATTCCGAAGTCGATCCAGTAGACCTTTCCGTCACTGGCCATGATGTTGCCCTGGTGGGGATCCGCGTGGAAAATGCCGACGTCGAATACCTGGTGCAGATAGCTTTCCAGGATATCCCGCCCGGCCTGTACGGGATCCAGCCCTTGCTCGGGGAGCTTCTCCTTTTTGGCGATCGAGCATCCGTCCACATAGGTCATGGTGAAGATGCGCTCCGTAGTCAGCTCATCGATGACCGTGGGGCAGGTGACCTGGCCGTCCTCGAGGACGACATCCTTGAAGAATTTCGTGTTGGCGGCCTCGATCCGGAAATCCAGTTCTTCCTTTGTGACCTTCTCGAATTCATTGACGATCGTAACGAGGTCCATGGCATCCTCGCCGTCCTCGGCAGGAGCCACGCCCCCTACGAGAGGTGCCAGCTTCTTCAAAAGCTCGAAGTCTTTTTCCATCATCTCCGCGATCAGGGGACGCTGGACCTTGGTGACTACTTTTGTGCCGTCGTGTAGCACGCCGTAATGCACCTGTCCGATGGAAGCGGATCCGATGGGCTCATCCCTGAATTCGGAGAAGATTTCTTCGATTTTCTTTCCCGTCTCCGCCTCGATCATGGCGCGGGCAACGGCAGGATCCAGTTCCTTCACGTTCTGCCGGAGCTTTTCCAGCTCCTTGCAGTAACTCTCCGGCAGTATATCCACGCGGCTGGACATGATCTGGCCGATCTTTACATATGTGGGGCCCAGATCCTCCAGGGTTGTCCGGAGCTCTTTCGGAGTGATGCCGTTCGCGTAGAAATTGTGCTTGGCCAGCACGGAAAGCATCTCCGTGCCGCGCTTTTTCTCCTTCTTGCCCTTCTCTTTGATATCGTGTACAAGCAGCTTCTCCAGCTCCGGAGTCATTTCCATGGGCGTGTGCGTAAACTCCGCCTTCATGTCCGCAAGCTCTCTCTGCATGTCATCTTTACTGCGGACAGGAACCGCCTGCTCCTGCTCCTGCGCTTCTTCTTCCGCGGCTTCGATCATGGCGCCCTTTTTGAGCGTCTCCGTGATGTTCTCCAGTTCTTCCTTTAACTCTTCCATCCAGTCTTTTTTTCCGGGCTCCGCAGTCTCAACGATTTCGACTGCAGGGCTTGTTTCAACGGCCGGGCTTTCTTCCTGGATTTCCGCAGGAGTCCCGGCGGACTCCCCCGCAGGTTCCGCTTCCGGAATGCTCTCTTC
>JAUNJS010000042.1:10198-13639 GCA_030533125.1 Eubacteriales bacterium
CTCTTCCGGCATTTCCCCCGTAAAACCGGCGGAGTCTTCCGCAGGAATGTCGTTCTGTCCCTGCAGAATGTCGTCTACAGTATTTTCATTCGGAGCCTTCATGATGTTTTCTCCCGGATTGTTGTGCTTTTTCTTCCTGTTCGACATCTTGATCCCCCCCTTACTCTTTTCGAATCGGCCAGACCAGAATCAGTCTGACAATCCCCGTGGCGGCCGCAAAGAGGATCACCGCGCCGATTACCTTCACGAAGGAATGTGCCGTATGCCACCAGGGATTGTTGAGGATAATAATGCCTGCCCCGAACAGCAGAACGCTCAGAACAATCAGCAGCCCCCACCATTTTCTTCCGGCGCGGCGCGCATACATCCAGGCATGCAGGCCGCTGTGCAGGCCGTCAATCATGAGCAGGATTCCAAACAGCACACTCAATACCTTCAGGATATCATCCCCGGATACGAGGATAAAAATGCCGAGGAGTATCAGCAGCAGCGCGAAAATAAACAATATGCAGCTGGAAAGATGCTTGTCTCCCGCGATAAAATCCCATACCATCACCGCTCCGATTATGATGATCACATAACCCAGAATATTTACAAGCGCCCAGTCATTCTTCTCGGGAACGATCAGCATTAAAAGCCCCAGCATCATCATCAGGATCGATGAAATGATCGTCTGCTGCTTTAGTTTGTCTAAAACTTCGAAAAGCATACAACTCTCCTCCTGTCATTTGTGAACAAATCCGGTTTATTCCGATTTTTTATGCCTGCCGTCAGGATATTTTACAAAGGCGTGCGCCGCCAGACGTCCTTTCTGTCTGTCGATCTCCGCTTTCAGTTTCTTCATCTCCTCTGTAGCTGTCGTCTCATCATAAAGCAGCGCGATCAGATCCTCCTGCGCTCCGATGAGGTCGGCACGGATCAGGTGCACAGGTTCAAGGCTGGCAGCGATCTTCTTCTCCGCTTCCTTCTGCATACGTTCCGCTTCCGCCTTGACAGCCAAAAGCCGGGCTTTCACGCGGTCCGTCTTATAAATCACGTCAGGATACGCATCCGCAAAACGCGAATAGAAATACGACTTGCTTGTCAGTATATGACGGACTTCCTTGCTGATTTCTTCGGTATTATCCGCCTCACTGCTGTCGATCCCGACCTTAACCAGCTTCAGGACAAAGTAAGAGACAACGCAGTCCGCGGCAAAGACCAGCAGAAGAAAGGACAGGACCGCCTCTCTGGTTCTTAAAGAAAAGGCGCCGAAGACCTTATAAATGGCGGGATTGAAAATGTACATGATCCCCACGCCGGCAAGCCCGAAAAGAATCAGGTTTCCGATCCAGATCCTTCCCTGCAGGTTCATCGGCTTCTGACTGTAGTCCCACCAGCGGGCATGAAAAATTTTTTCCAGGATCAGACTTGTAAAATACTCCACGGCGCCGCAGATCACAAAGGACAGGGCAAAGGTCATGACTATGCCGGATTCAAAACCGGTGAGATTCCCGATGATTACAGTAATCAGAACCGCGCCGCCCCCATAGATCGGCAGTAACGGCCCTGTCAGAAATCCGCGGTTTATAAACCGGTGATACTGCCTGTATTTCAAAATTACTTCCATACACCATCCCGCGAAACCATAAACAAAAAACAGCAGGATGACGTCTACCCAATACTCCATATATTCTCCCTGATTAGGATGGCCGCACAAATAAATGAGTCAACCGGCGCAGGATTTTTCTTCGAGATTGCAGGGCGGGATGAAGGCGCATAGCGGGCTATGTAACTGAATCCCGCCCTGTGAGATCGGAGAAAAAGACACGCCGGATGGAGCATTTATTTGCGTGGCAATCCTTACTCCTCCCTTATTCTTTTGCGGCAGCCGCTTCGGAAGTCGCGGCGTCAGCTGCAGATTCCGAAGTGTTTCCGGAAGCCGCGTCCTCAGTCTGTTCCCCCTCTTCCCCATTCGGGTAAAGGGCATCGAGTCTGTCATTCCAGAGTTGATGAAGTTCCTCCTCTGTCCTGACCTCGCCCTCATATTCGATTCCTTTGATCTCCGGATGTTCATTCAAATAGGTTTCCAGATCATACAGAACAAAGATCTCGGCTAATTCATAGGATTCCTGCCACTCTTCGAAGGGTTCGCCCACTTCGTTGTACATTGCTTCTACGGACGCCGTAAAATTATCGCCCTCTTCCGCGAATTTCGCGTCCTTGATCGAATAACTGCCGTCTTCCTCCTTCTGGTGCGTGAACAGGATGACATTCTCAGCGCTGCTGACATACCGAAGCTGGTTTTCCTCATCCATTACGTAATTATTCTGAATGATGAAGCGCATCATCCTGAACTCTTCCTGTTCGATATCTTCTTCATAAAGATTGTTGTTTGAGAAAATCTGAACCTCTCCGGAATCGATGGAAGCGTCGTAATACTCCTTGAAATATTCGTTCTCTGCGTCCGTAATGCCGCCGTAGATCTCAATATAGGCATCAAGCGAGTCAAAGAAATCATCATCGTACTCGCCGCCGCCCATTAAGCGTTCCATAAGCGCATTCGCGTACTCTTTCAGAGCATCCTCGTTGAGATTCCCGGATTCGCTCCGGACTTTTTCATAAATGTCTTCAATTACGCCGCTGATCTCCTGATTCGCCCCGCCGATCTGTTCTTTGGCGGCATCAAACATCTCCTCGACATCTTCAACAGTTGTCCCTTCCGGGAGAATGCCGGAAAGAGGACCGCCCTCTCCAAACAGGAACTCCGCCGGCGAGCCCGCTGTTTCAGTCTGCGCCTGCTCCGCGGGGGCTTCCTGTTCCTGCTGCGCCTCCTGCTCCTTCGTTGACTCCGAAGCCGTCTGCCCGGCGGTGCCGCAGGAAACACACATTGTCATAACAAGAATTCCGGTTATAATAAGCTTTTTGAGTTTCATAACGATTCCTCCTCTGTACAATAAAAAACTATAACGAAAAAACGATAACGTTTCAGCCGGGGCAGATCCGGCGCGTTTCACTTCGCGGGCTCCGGCCGAAACATGTTCCGGCTTCAGGTCTTCTCGAAAGCGGGGTTTGGATAATTCTATAAAGCGTTTGAATACTTCAAGAAAACACTCCGGTTAAATATACCGTTTTGTTGAGTTTAGTGTCAAGAATAAACACAGCGGTCGGATACTCTTTATTACTGCCTCTTCATTACTGACCGGTTGCCCACGCCCTTTCGAGGGCGTGAGTGACGCTGCCTGCCCTTCCCGACGATCGCTGAATCTGCGAATCCGGGCTGCGAATCTGAATGCGAATCCGATTTTCTCTCCTGTAGACCCGCAGATGTTGTACTGCGTGTTTTTTGCTGTTATAATTCATTCGTAAGCAGCGGAACAATCCGTAGAGCTTTTACTCCCTGGTGGAGCCGGGAAGCCCCGGCATGGCGATTTTCTTTAAAAAAGGAGATTTCCGGAATGA
>JAUNJS010000043.1:0-4473 GCA_030533125.1 Eubacteriales bacterium
TTCAGCCGATAAAATGCTGAAATGTCAGCTGATTAAACCGGATTTTCAGCAGTCTTCAAGCCGGTTCTTCAGCCGATAAAATGCTGAAATGTCAGTTGTTTAAAACCGGATCTTCAGCAGTCTTTCGGTGGCGCCGGTGACGCGGACGACGAGGGTGCCGGGGCGGGTGCTGGAGAAGCCGAGGCCGGACAGCTGGTCCGGGGTGTCCTGGACGCGGGTTCTGGCGCCGAGGGCTTCCAGGACCCGTTTGTGGGGGCCGAGGAGCTCCTGTTTCAGCTGTTCGTTGTAGAAGCCGTTGGGCGATTCGTCGTTGACGCAGTCCTTGAGCATGAAAAAGTAGTGGCGGTTGCCGTTGCCGGTCTGTTCGTCCCACCAGTTCGGGGAGTAGCAGACGACGGAAACGGGAATGAACTGGTTCGTGGAGATCCCCCATACTGTCTTTGAATTGCTGGAGATGCCGGAGGGGAGTTTGTCTTTGATGGTGAACTGTCCGTCTTTGTGCAGGGTGACATCCGCGACGTACACTTTTTCATGGTGTTTGGTGTCGTGCGGATAGTCGTAGGTGTGCACGATGCCGTCCGCCTCTATTTCCGCGCGGAAGCCGCCTCTTCCGCCCCGGCCGGCATAGGTGTGGACATACATTTTGTAGACGCCGGGAAGCATGGACATCGTGGACGGCCAGGTGATGTTTTCTACCGCGACTTTGCCCCGGGGATGCTGGATATCCACGTCCAGCGAGCCATTTGAATGCTCACTGCGTTTATGGCTGTAATAAATGTGCGTTCCGTTCGGCTCCAGGCAGTGCGCGTCCTCGTCGTTGTCGTTTTTGCCGTCGCCGACGTCATTCCACTGGATGGAAAAACGCAGCACGCCGTCTACGGCGCCGCCGGCGGCTTTGACGCGCTCTTTGAGCCGGGAGTCCGCGATGTTGCCGGTGTAGGCCCAGCTGAAGCCGTTTTCCCATTTGAAAAGTGAGGGAGCCTCCCGGTTGACCGGCGCGATAAGGGAGACGAGGTTCGTGGTGTGTCTGTTTTCGAAAAAGACTTCCAGGTTTCTTGCCGTCGGGAGCACTTTCTGCACGAAATCCTCGATGCCGATCTCCTGCACCTTTGAAAACTGCCTGGGGTTGGAGACGGCTTCTTTTTTCAGGTCACTAAAAAAGTCAAGTCCCGTGGAGGCATCGGGGATGCGCCTCGCGGCGTCCCGGTTCGCGAACAGGATATTGTTCACGGTGATGTCGTTCAGCGTGGCGAAGCGCCTCGGAAGGGATTCTAAATAGCCGAGCCGGAGGATCTGTTCCTTCGCTTCCTCCAGCATTTGCTGTGTAAAGATCGCTTTCGGCCGCTTGTAGTTGGAGGGCGCCATGATCTTTTCCCACCGTGTGACGGCGGCTTCGAGATCCATGCCTTCGGAGAGGTCCGCCAGCAGGGTGCCCATGCTGTGGTTCCGGATGCGGGTGATGGAGGTGCCGGTGCGCCCTAAGTTTTCCCATACGAACAGATCCCGGGCTTCCCCGTTCCGGAGGGTGTCATAATTGCTCTTGAGCTTCCGGAACTGCTCGAGGGCTGATTTCCATTCTTCCCCGCGGTAGAGGGAATTCTGGGAGATCAGGTCGAGCACGATGTCGATCGACTCGATGGAAAGCTCCTGCAGACCGCGCTGGAAGACTTCTTTTGTGGCCCGGTATTCGGCGAGCTTCCCGGCGAGGTCTGTTCTATTTACAAATTTCCCCGGAACCTCCGCGAAAAGGTGCTCCCAGACGACGATCCGGTCCATCCATAACTCCCGGTTTTTCTCGACGCCGAGCGATGGAAACGGCGACAGAAAGACATTCGAGACGGGCGCGGCCTTGACAAAACCGGACAGCTTTTTCACGACGTCCCCGAAAAAATCAGGAGCGTCTACGTCCCAGATGCTGGTCAGCTTACCGTCCTTGACTGCCACGACATTTCCGCCGTGTTTCACAAAGTTCCTGCAGGCGCTGCAGTCATATTCCCTCCTTGTGCGGAAGATCTTGTTCTCCTCCGGGGGAATCGAATCCAGATACAGCTCCCACAGACGATCGCAGTCCACGTCTGTCACAAACAGCAGCGGGTTCTCTTCACACATGGAGTCAAAGTGCGCGCGTACTTCCAGAATAAAATTTTCGTATGCATTAGGAATCATGGACACCTCCGTTCTGCGTGCGGTATTTTTATGAAAAAATTGTACAGGAATCACAAAAGTAAGTCAATTTCCATGACAGGGCTGCCCGCGCGCAGGGTGTCGCCGGCTTGTACGAATACAGCGGAGACAGTCCCGTCCGCCGTAGCGGTGACCGGATTTTCGAGCTTCATGGCATCCAGCCAGGCGACGACGTCGCCTTTTTGGACGCGGTCGCCCTGCCGGAAATTTACCGCGATGATTCTGCCGGGGAGTCTGGTCTGGATGGTCATTTTTTGCACCTGCCTTGTTTATTCATCGCGCAATACCCGCGGCTTCGCGGGCTGCGTACGTATGCCTTGAATCTTCCGGAGATATGGTTTCCGGTATTCCCGGTCTGCGCCCTTTACAGGGATATGCTGTCCCACTTTTCGCCGATGGGGCGGCCGGCACAAAGAGGGTGGGCGGCCGGCAAAGAAGGTGGGATGCAGCGGGACGCGGGGCGCCCGTTACAGGGGGATGTTGCCCCGTTTTTCGCCGATGGGGCGGTCGGCAAACAGCGTGAGGGCCGCGAGCAGTTCTTCGCGGGTGTCGGCGGGATCGATGATCCTGTCGATGTAGCCTTTGCCCGCGGCGTAGTAGGGTGAGGAAAACTTCTCGGTGTAGAGTTCAGCCAGACGGGCGCGCTCTGCGGCCGGATCTTTCGCTGCGGCAATTTCTTTTTTGAAAATGATGTCGACAGCCCCGTCCGCGCCCATAACGGCGATCTCCGCGGTGGGCCAGGCGAGGACGAGGTCGGCGCGGCTCTCGCGATTTCCCATGGCCATGTAGGCGCCGCCGTAGGCTTTGCGGAGCAGGACGGTAATTTTCGGGACCCGGGCGGCGTTAAAGGCGTAGAGCATTTTCGCGCCGTGGCGGAGCAGGCCGGCCTGTTCCTGCGCGATGCCGGGAAGGAAGCCGGGTGTGTCCACAAGGCTGAGAACCGGAATGTTGAACGCGTCGCAGAAATTGACAAAGCGCGCGCCCTTGTCCGCGGCGTTGTAGTCGAGGCAGCCCGCCATGACCCAGGGCTGGTTGGCGACGATGCCGCAGACGCGGCCCCCGATGCGCGCCAGCGCGGTAATCAGGTTGTCGGCGAACCGGGGCTGGAGTTCCAGAATACTTCCCTCGTCGGCAATCTGCCCGATCACTTTTTTCATGTCGTAGGCGTGGCGGCGGTCGGCGGGAAGGAGGCTGTTCAGTGCCGGGCGGGATTCGCCGGGGAATCCGTCAGGATGGCTCTGCCCTTCTGCGCATTCTTCCGTAACGCGGCTGCCCGGGAGCGGTTTGCCTGCGGATGCGTCTGTAACGCTGCTGCCCGGGAGCGGAGCGCCCGCGGATGCGGGGCGCAGCGCTGCCGGCGGCTTTTCTCTGCAGGAAGACGGCAGGTAGGAGAGTAGACGTCTCGTCTGCGTCAGGAGCGCCGCGTCGTCCGGCGCGGTGAGGTGTACTTCGCCGGTGACGGCGGCGTGCGTCCGCGCGCCGCCCAGCGTGTCGGAGTCGACATCCTCAAAGGTGACAGATTTCAGGACGCCGGGACCGGTACAGAACATGCGGGCATTTTTTTCCGTCATCAGGACGAGATCCGTGAGGGCGGGGGAATAGGCCGCGACGCCTGCGCAGGGCCCCATGATGAGGGTGAGCTGCGGAATCTTTCCGGAGCAGAGCACTTGATAGTGGAACAGCTCTCCGCAGCCCGCGAGGGCATCTACGCCCTCCTGGATCCGGGCTCCGCCGGAGTCGTTCATGCCGATGACGGGCGCTCCCTCGCGGAGCGCCATGTCCATGATCCGGGTGATTTTGGATGCCATCGTCCTGCCCAGGGAGCCGCCCATAGCGGTAAAATCCTGGGCGTAAACAAAGACTTTGCGGCCGTCCACGGTGCCGAAGCCGGTCACGACCCCGTCCGCCGGGACTTCCCTTTTCTCCATGCCGAAGTCCGTGCAGGCATGCCGCGCGAACAGGCCGATTTCGCAAAAGCTCCCGGGATCGAGCAGGAAGTCGATCCTCTCGCGGGCGGTCATTTTTCCGGACGCGTGCTGCGCGGCCGCAGCCTTCCCGCTGCAGGCTGAAAGCCGCGCGGACATTTCGGCCCGCTGAATGTTTTTTTCATCAGGAGTCATTCTCAGTCACCTCAACAAAAAAAGACAGCTGCTGTCTATAGATAATCCGGATTTTCGAAGAGTCCTCCGGCAGAGCCATACACGCAGAGCGGACTGCGCCGACGTCCGCGCGGAGCGCAATGCCTGCGGCGTGAAACGGGCTGCCGTTCCGGACCGGTCACGCGCCCGC
>JAUNJS010000043.1:4573-13601 GCA_030533125.1 Eubacteriales bacterium
GCGCAATGCCTGCGGCGTGAAACGGGCTGCCGTTCCGGACCGGTCACGCGCCCGCGAAGCGGAACACGATGCCGACGAGCGCGGAAACGGCGATGCACGCGATGGGGTTCGCGTTCAGCTTTTTCTGCGCGGCGAAAATCAGGGCGGCCAGGATGATCCCCTTCCAGATAAACAGGCTGCCGGGATTGTGGGTCTCGAGGAAAGCATTGATATTCACCAGGGCGATTTTGGCCACGTTGACGCCTGCAGCGGTGATCATGGCGAGCGAAGCGGGGCGCAGCCCGTAAAACGCGTTGTCGACGTGGCGGTTGGTGCGGAACTTGTCCAGAAACCTGGAGATGATCAGGATGATGATCGTAGGACCGGTGGCCAGGGCGAGGGTCGCCAGGATTCCTCCGGGATACCAGCCCGTGAGATAACCGGCATAGGTCGCCATGTTGACGCCGATCGCGCCGGGCGTGGATTCGGAAATGGCGATCATGTCCGCGATATCCGCGTGGGAAAACCAGTGCGTGTTGTTCGACATTTCATAGAGGAAAGGAAGCGTCGCCAGGCCGCCGCCGATGGAAAAGAGGCCTGTTTTGAAAAACTCGATGAATAACCTGAGGTAGATCATATAAAACCGCCTTTCGAAGCAATTCAGAGAAGTTGTGCGGAATAATGAAACAGGATAGAAACCGTTTTGATGTCCTCTGAAGGAACCACCGCTTTTTTTATTTCCCGGAGGGGGTTCCTCTGCCGAGGAGCACGCCGAGGATGCCGGAAACCACGACAAGGACGGCGGCGGGGACGGCAACCGGGAGGACGCCGGAGAGGGCAGTCAGCAGAAAGATCACGATGTACATAGCGAGGCTGATTTTGTCCACGATCGATTTTTTCCACAGCCTGAGAACGGCCTGCAGAATGAGGACGCAGACGCAGACGCGGATGCCGGCGAAGGCATTCTGCACGACGGGCAGATCCGCGAAGCCCTGCAGGCAGGTCGCGATGATCAGGATGATGGTGATCGGGACGGTGACGAAGCCTGTCGTGGCAGCAATCGCGCCGGGAATACCCTTTCGCTTCGCCCCGATAAAGGTCGAGACATTGAGGGCGATAATCCCGGGTGTGCACTGCCCGATCGCGAAATAGTCCGTGAGATCTTCGGTCGTCGTCCAGCCCCGTTTGTGGACCAGGTCACGCTCTATGAGCGGAAGCATGGCGTAGCCGCCGCCGAAATTCACGGCGCCGATGCGCAGAAAAGCGAGATACAGTTCAATGAGTTCTTTCATAATGTCTGGGTCCTCCCTTACTGTCGCTGTACAGTAAATCTCCATTCCGGGACTGCCCGGCGAGGCTTTTTCAGTATAGCATATTCTGAAGTAAAGTTCATTCCGGAAACTGTTTCGCGCAGAGGTTTCCGGACATCGTTTCATATGAGGTATCCCGCGAAGGTATACGGAGGACTTCCGCCATTCCGCAATCAACAGAAGCTGCTATGTATCGAGGTCCGTTTCATGGTACAATGAATAAGGATTGCCACGCAAATAAATGCTCCATCCGGCGTGTCTTTTTCTCCGATCTCACAGGGCGGGATTCAGTTACATAGCCCGCTATGCGCCTTCATCCCGCCCTGCAATCTCGAAGAAAAATCCTACGCCGGTTGACTCATTTATTTGTGCGGCCATCCTAAGTGGTTGCCGGAAAAAGACGGTAAAACATTTTGTCCGCTGATACTGGAAGATTTTCTTGAAAGTTTCGGAAAAATATCACAGGAAGGAAAACCATCTATGGGGATTTATCTCAATCCGGGGAATCAGATGTTTCAGGAATCGTTGGATTCCGAGATCTATGTCGACAAAAGCACGCTGATTACATATACAAACAGAGTCCTGAGCACCCGGCAGAAATATGTCTGCATCAGCCGCCCGCGCCGGTTCGGGAAGTCTATGGCGGCACAGATGCTCGCGGCTTACTATGATCGAAGCTGCGACTCCGCAGGTCAGTTTGATGGGCTTGCGGTCACTTCGGATCCGTCCTATGAGAGACACCGGAACAGATACAACGTGATCCAGCTCAACATGCAGAATTTTCTGAGCCAGGGGAAAGACGTCGATGGAATGATCCGCAGGATAGAGATTCGGCTCTGCTATGAGCTGTCTGTGGAGAATCCGGAAGTGGTTTTTCTGGATGCGTCTGATTTTTTTATGTGTATGGAGGATGTTTACACACAGACCAAAATTCCCTTTATTATAATCATCGACGAATGGGACTGCATATTCCGCATCCATCAGGAGGATGATGAGGCCCAAAAAAAGTATCTTGACTACCTGCGTAATCTTTTAAAAGATCAGCCATATGTCGCGCTTGCCTATATGACAGGCATCCTGCCGGTGAAAAAATACGGGCAGCACTCCGCACTGAACATGTTCACGGAAGTGTCTATGACCAATCCACGTGAACTGGCTAGAGAGACCGGGTTTACGAAAGAGGAAGTCATGGCGCTTTGTGAACGTTATGACATGCCATACGAGGAGGAGAAGCACTGGTACGATGGATATAATCTCAGGGGGATTTCCGTGTACAATCCCCGCTCCGTTGTGATGTCCATGACCGGGCATGATTTTGACAACTACTGGACGCAGACAGAGACCTTTGAAGCGCTGCGGGTCTATATCGAGATGGACTTTGACGGGCTTCGGGAGAAGGTGATTCGAATGATTGCGGGGGAACGCATTCCAATCAATACGGAGAAATTCCAAAATGACATGCGCTCTCTGTCCACGGCGGATGATGTTCTGACGCTTCTGATTCATCTTGGCTACCTTACCTATGATTTTGAGACGAACGAGGTCTGGATCCCGAACAATGAAGTGCAGAAGGAATTCATTAACTGCATCGAAGACAGGGGCTGGGAGATCGTAATGAAGGAGATCCGCGCTTCTGAAGGACTCACGAAGTCCTTATTGCGGGGAGAGGAGGACGCAGTGGCGGCAGCGGTCGAGGCTGCCCATGATCGCTTTAGCTCCATTTTTGCGTACAACGATGAAAATACCCTGGCGAGCATCCTGGTGCTGGCTTTCTATGCGGCGAGGAAGGGACACGTCCTGCAACGGGAATACGCTAGTGGCAAAGGTTACGCGGATCTAGTACTGATTCCGCGGCCGGGGAAAGGCGGCCCGGCAATTGTACTGGAACTGAAGATGGACGAGGCCGTGAGCACTGCCATCGACCAGATCCGTGAACGGAACTACCCGCAGCTGTTATTGGAATACAGCGGGGAAATTCTGCTGTGCGGGATCAGCTACAACCGGAAGACGAAGGCGCATGCCTGCAGAATTGAGAGACTTGAGAAGACAAGTCCGGCACCGGGAGGCACCGGGTTGTCGGTTTAGAAAGCGTCCATAGTTGCAGCAGGGTGAGATCTTTTTCTTCAGACAGAGCCGGTGCATGGGGCCGCAGCCGGGTGGAAGGCGGATATTTCTTTTTCGGGATCGGAGCCGGAAGCAGACAGCGGGTTCCAGGCTTATTCCGGTCGGACGCCGGGAGGAGAGATTTTTTATGATAAACAGGAAAATGCTCGGCAATCTTCTGTTGACACTGACAGCGCTCATCTGGGGCACGGCATTTGTGTTCCAGCGCAAGGGGATGGAGTCGATTGAGCCGATTACCTTTACCTCCGCCAGGATGGCGCTGGCAGCCGTCGCGGTGGGCGGTGTGGCTGTCATTTTCGGGAAACGAGAGAAGACCGGAAAAAGGGAGAAAAAAGGGAAACGGGAAGATATCGGGAAAAGAGAGGAAAAAGACCGCCGCAGGAACACGGTCCTGGGCGGTGTCTGCTGCGGGGCGTTTCTGGCCGCCGCGAGTATATTCCAGCAGATGGGGATTGTCTATACCACGGCGGGAAAAGCCGGTTTTATCACGGCAATGTACATGATCCTGGTCCCGGTGATCGGCTTTGTCCTGTTTCACAAAAATAATACCTGGCTTGTCTGGCTCGCGGTCGTGATCGGCGTGGCCGGAATGTACCTCCTGTGCATGACGGAAGGATTCACCCTGACGCGCGGGGACACGCTCGTCTGCATCTGCGCGGTTTTGTTCAGCGGGCATATTCTCTGCATTGATTATTTTGTCCAGCGGGGGGATCCGATCCGGATTTCCGCCATTCAGTTCGTCGCCTGTTCCGCCATTTCCGCTGTCGCCGCGCTTATTCTGGAGGAGCCGACGCCGGGGAAGATTGTGTCCGCTGCTATTCCGATCCTGTACTGCGGGATCCTGTCCGGCGGCGTCGGGTACACGCTCCAGATCGTCGCGCAGAAATATACAGATCCAACCATCGCCTCTTTGTTGATGAGCCTGGAGTCTGTGTTCGCCGTTATCGCAGGGGCGCTGCTCCTCCACGAACGCATGACGGCCCGGGAGCTGGCGGGATGTGTGGTCATGTTTATCGCGATCCTCCTCGTCCAGATCCCTCTGCCGGAAAAACGGGTCAGAAAGATGAGATCTTCCTGACCCGCTGACCTGCTGCAGTGTCCCGGACTGCGTATTTTCGCGTGCTCGCAGTGAAGCTGTCCTTCCTGACCCGCTGACCTGCAGCTGTGTCCCGGACTGCGCGTTTTTAATTTTTACATGAGGGCCTCGATTTCGTCGCCGGTGAGTTTGTTTTGGCGAAGAAGCGCCTGCGCCAGGCGGTCGAGGGAGTCGCGGGAGGCGGAGAGCTGCCGGACGGCTTCCCCGAGCTGCTCCCGCAGGATCGTATTGATCCGCGCGTGGATCTTCTCGGACAGAGGACCCCGGAGCATGGCATCGGGGCTGAGGGCCGCGAGGCCGAACGCCTCGTCCATGCCGTACTGCAGGAGGAGTCCCGCGGCGAGGTGCGTGGCGGAGGAGAGGTCTCCGGAGGCGCCGGTGGAGATGCCCGCCTCGTTTCCGTAGCGGACGATTTCCGCGGCGCGGCCGCCGAGCGCGGTGCGGATGCGCGCGAGGAGTTCCTGCCGGGTGCGCAGAGGGGTGTCCTCCGTGTCGGCGTGCTCCATGTACCCGCCGTGGCTGCCGCGGGCGACGATCGTGACATAGGAGGGCGTCTTTCCGCCGAGGAAGGAGAGCAGCGCGTGTCCGGCCTCATGGTAGGCCACACGTTCCATATAGCTCTCGCCCCAGTTTTTTTCGCTCCCGTGCCGGATGCGCTCGAAAGCCTCTTCCAGATCCTCATCCGAGACAGGGGCGTTTTTGCGCACCGCGAGGCGCGCCGCCTGTTCGAGCACGGCGCTCAGATCGGCGAGGCTCATGCCTGCAGAGCGCCCCGCGAGCCGCTCCAGCATGGCGGACGTGACGCGGCTGCCCGCGCCGGCCATTCTGGTCAGGTAGGCGCTGCGCTGGTCCCGGTTGGGAAGCTCCACGAGGATCTTCCGGTCAAAGCGGCGCGAGAGGGCGGGATCGATGCTGCCGGGCGATCCGGAACCGTCCCCGTCCACGCTGTAGTTGGTCGCCGCGAGGACAAAGACGGGGCGCCGGGGATCGACGCGGAACCCGTCCATCTCGGTGAGAAGCGCGTTGAGCGCCATCTCCTCCGCGTGTCCGGCGTGTCCCTCGCCGCGGCGCCGGCCGATCGCGTCAATTTCATCGATAAACACAATGCTCGGCGCGTAGCGTCGGGCTTTTTTAAACAGCGCGCGGACCGATTCGGGGCCGCTCCCCTGCCATTTTGTCACAAAACCGGTCGCTTCCGTGGCGATGAAGGCCGACTCCGCTTCGCCGGCCATCGCCCGGGCCAGCAGTGTCTTGCCGGTGCCGGGAGGTCCGTAGAGCAGCACGCCCTTGGGCGGCTGCAGGCCGCGGGAGAGGAAATCCTTCGGGTTTTTGAGATATTTTACGAAAAACTGCAGTTCCTCCTTGGCCTCGTCGGCGCCGATGACATCGTCAAAATGGACGTTGGAGCGCTCGACGTCGTCCAGCAGGTCTCCGGCGTCCTCGGCGTTGACGGCCCTTTTGAGGCCGAGCTCCGTGAGCCGGATCATGGCGGTGTGGCTGTCCTGGCTCAGAACCGGTTCCGTGGCGAACGAGAGGATCTGCTGCTCCGCCCCTGTGAGGGCGGCCATTTTCTGCAGGTAACACTGCTCGGCGAGCTGTTCGAGCTGCTCGGAAAAAACGTCCATCTCGCCCGAGGGGGCCAGAAGCTTTCCGCGCACGCCGATGCGCGAGAAGGCGCCCATCAGCTCCTCGTCGATCCGCATCTGCGCCGATTCCAGCAGATAGACCGGCAGGTCGGGGGCGCGCCCGCGGAGCTCCTTCAGGAAGGACACCTGCCGGTGGATGCTCGCGGCGGCAAAGGGAATGTTGTCGAAGGACACCATCAGCTTGTCCTCCGAAGGATCGGTGAGGAGCCTTGTCGTGACTTCGTCCTCCCAGTCCTCCCCCGCGAAGGGATCGTCAAAAACGGACTCCGCCGGATCTTCCTGCGGCATGTCCATGTCCGCGAGGACGAAAAGGGGTTCCTGTTTTCCGGCGAGGCGGAAAGCCTCCTCGGAAAAATCCGCGCACAGAATCTTAAACCCGGGGAGACCGGCCTGCATGCTCCGGCACAGACTCTCGCTGCCCAGGACCAGGATCTCCGGTTTCGCGGGATTGACAAAGAGCTTCCGCACATTTTCCGGGCTGTTTTCCAGATCGATCGTGAAATGGATGTTGCGGAGTTTGCCCAGCGCCTCTTCGAAATGCTCCTCTCCCCAGAGGCCGCAGAGGCGGTAGATCTCATTTTTACAGAACAGCTCGGCCTGGGCCCGGAGCGCGCGGGCATCCGTGGAGGCTCCCTCCGCGAACAGAAGCGCTGCCGGCAGCAGCCGGTCAAAGCCCGTCTGGATCCCGTACTGCTGTTCAAACAGCGCGCAGAAACGCTTCAGCTCGGCTTCGCAGATCCGCTCCCGGTCATAGGCGTTGAGGTGGTTGAACATCAGGACAAAGCCGGTGGACAGCCGCGAGCAGATGGGGGCCGGGAAGAAGGGCTGGTTCGTCATCGGGTCGAGGTCGGTCCGCAGGGCGCTGAGAATGCTCTGCCTCGAGAGCGCCGAGAGGGCGCCGTCCGACTCCTCCCCGTAGAGCTGCCGCCCCGCGTTGGTCGTAAAAATGATCATCGTGTCGCGGAAATCCACGTCCTTGTCTTCATAATCATCGTGGAGGCGCCCGCCGTCCAGGATCTGCAGAAACAGCTGGATCGTGTTCCGGTGCGCCTTTTCCACTTCGTCGATCAGCAAAAGGCACCGGGGATGCTGATCTACAAAACCGGTGAGAAGACCGGGCTTCGCGTCCTTGAAGCTGGGGGCAAAGCCGATGAGGGTCTGGTGCGCCTGATGGTCCGCGTAGCTGCTCATGTCCAGCCGCCGGTACGGGAGCCGGAGCGCGGCCGCGGCGCGCTCCGCCATAAAGGTCTTGCCGACCCCGGGAGGGCCTGCGAACACAAACATCGCGCGCGGACCCTTGCGCCGGTTGTCGGAGGCCGCCAGGACTTCCGCGCTGAACAGTCCCTCCGCCAGCGCGTGGACGGCGTGGTCCTGTCCGTAGACCTCGCTCAGCAGATCGTAGCGCATGGCGCGGATGCGCGATGTCAGTACCGGGAGAAAAGCGATTCCCTCCGGCTCCGGCGGCGCCTCTTCCTGCGCGGCTTCCTCGGCGGATTCCTGTCCGGAAGAAGGCTTCGCGCCCTCTAAAAGTGCCTGGATCATCGGGGAGGGATGCCGCAGGATGGCTCCGAGCACATCCGCCGCCGTGATCTCCTGCGACTGGCGGTCGTGTTCCGCGTGCCAGGCGGCGCTTCCCAGCACCAGGCTGATTTCGGACTGCGCGTTCTGCGAAGGCTTCTCGCCGGAGAGGAAGCTCCGGAGTTTGCGGCGCAGCGCGGTGGTGTTCCATCCCCTGGAACGGGCGATCCGCGACACCTCCTCTGCTTCCCGGTCAAAATCCCCGGCGCGGGAGGCATCCTTGACGACATCCGCCCCCTTCACCTCGGGAACCTTTAATATGCCGAGAAACAGATGTTCCAGGCCTGTATTGCCGCCGCTGAAGGCGGAGGCTTCCTGCGCGGCCCGGAGCAGCACAAATTCCATGGTCAGACTTAAATTCATGATAATACCTCGCCGGGAGACGGGGAGCCGTCCCCTTTCTGTTAATAAAGGATTGCTGCATAAATAAATGAGTCAAGCGGCATGATATTTTCTCTTTGAGATTACAGGGCGGAATGAAGACGCATAGCTAGCTGTGTAAATGTATTCTGCCCTGTGAGATCTAAAAAAAGAGGCGCCGGTTGGAGCATTTATTTGCGCGGAGATCCTGAAAAGGATCACAGGAGCATTGCAGAAGTATATAGCGCTGTATCAGGAGCAGATCAGGACAATGTATATTCGTAGTCCAGCTGCCAGAGGCGGAATTCCCCGTCCTCAGAGCCGGTGCGCAGGAGCAGGCCGCCGGAGGAAAAATCAAACGAGGTGACGGGGGCGCTGTGGCCCGCGAGCAGGTGCAGGCGCCGGCCGTCCGCCAGGCGGTACACGTGGATCGCGCCGCCGGCGCATCCGGCCAGGAGCAGGGCACCGGCCGGGTCAAAACACACCCGGGTGATCATGCTCCCGGAGGATACTTCCCAGCGCAGCGTTCCGTTTCCGCTCTCCATAAGGCGCAGATGTCCGTCGTAGAAGCCGAGCGCGGCGAGGCGGCCGTCCCCGGAGAGGGCGGCGGCGCAGACGCCGCGGCGCCCGCAGCGGAACACGCGCTTTGTTTCTTTATCTTCGCACAGTTGGATCTCCCCGTCAAACTTCGCGTGGATCGAGAGCCTTCCCGCGGCGTCTGTGCCGCTGCAGGGGTCCGCGGCCTGCGTTCCGGTGTCCGCGCGGCTGTCGTCGCCTTTGCGCGCGCCGGTTTTCCGGGCGGGGTCCGCGTCCTGCGTTCCGGTGTCCGCGCGGCTGTCGTCGCCTTTGCGCGCGCCGGTTTTCCGGGCGGGGTCCGCGTCCTGCGTTCCGGTGTCCGCGCGGCTGTCGTCGCCTTTGCGCGCGCCGGTTTTCCG
>JAUNJS010000280.1 GCA_030533125.1 Eubacteriales bacterium
ACAATCATTATCAAGATCATTATTTGTAAAACAGGAGGGCAAAGAAATGAAGGAAATCCGTATTGGTCTCGTTGGTTCCGGCTGGATGGGTAAGGCGCACTCTTCCGCGCTGGCGGATGCTGAGATGCTGTTTGGTCCCGAGTATGGCGTCGCTTCCTTCGAAATGGTCGCAGACAGCAACGAGGCGGCAGCAAAGGCGCGCCGCAAGGAAGCCGGAGCCAAGGCGTGATCAGCAGCCGGATTTATGTCTGAGCCTGCCCGTGGCCTTTGCAAAGGCGCGCCGTAAGGAAGCCGGAGCCAAGGCTGGATTTGCAAAGGTGGATTACGGACAATAAGCTATTGCGGACTCATTCGGAATCAAAGCAATCATCCAATCAGACGACTTCATTACGTCAATGATACAGAATATAGAATCAGAGTAACAGAGACGGCGGCGTGGTGATTCGTAATACCCTCCCGAAAGCTGCATGGGCAGACTGCCCCTGCAGCTTTCTTTTTTTCAGGAGTAATGATGACGATAATGTCAGGCATATGTACTGCGCCCGCGCCAGACAGCGGGGTGTTTGACGCGGGTGTGCTTTGTAAAGCTTATGTTTCTGAATGGCCATCGACCGGAATATGTACTACGTGGACAAGACGCTGATGGTGGAGGGCGTCCCGGAAAAGGGCGGCAGGAAAAAAGAGAACTACCGCAGCTTCAGTTTCCTTTTCACTCTCGCGGCGGTTTCCGGAGGGACGAAGCCCATTTCGAGCATATCGCGGACCATCTCTTTCAGATCCATAGGCATCGCCCGCGCCCGGGAGTCGGGCATGCCCAGAATTGCGTCCAGGATGAGCATTGCTTCTTCTGTGGAATCCCCCATCCCCTCCCCGTACAGATCATCTTCTATGTCCATGGCGCCCGGCATGCCTCCCATATTCTTCAGAAAGCCATCCAGAACATCATCGAGCACTTCCAGTTCGTCCTCTATGGACAGCTTTGCGCCAATACCTTTCGCCAGGGGAGCCAGGAAGGCAAAGGTTCTTTCATCCTCGGCGAGGATTTCGGCGGGTCTCCAGTTCATCAGGATCATCTGCTCGAGGAGATGGTCAGCGATGAGATCCGCCTCTTTTTGAAGATCGCGCACAAGATGGGGAGGAAGCACGAGCCTCTTTTCCCTGTCGACTCCCATCAGCAAAAAGGAAAAGAAAGGGGCGCCGCCGTCCTTGTCCAGTATTGGCGAGGAGACCATGATGATCCTTGCCTCCAGCGTGCCTTTCGCCCTCCTTTTTTTGACTTGTTTCAATTTCCCGGCATCCGGTGCCGGCACCGCCCGGACAGGCTTCCTGCTCTTGTTTTTCGGGAGAGCCTGCATTCCGGAGAGGATCCATCTGTCATCTTCCCGGACCATGAGAGGGATCTGGGTGGTAAATGGAGTTATTTCGGTAAATCCGAGTTCCCACGGCTTTTTCGTTCCCATGACGGACGAGAGGGCGGTTGCCGCCTCCACCGCTTCCAGAAGGAGACGCTCCTCTGCTTCGTCCTGCGGATGCCAGGGGAACCTGGCAGGGAAGTAACGGACAAAATGAGGAAAGGCATTTTTTCCGGAAAACCGGATTTTGTTCCTTTGGGCGTAAGATTTTGCTGCCTCGAGCTCTTTTTCAAAAAGATATTCCTTATTGTCGAATACAAGCTGCAGGCAGTCCTGCATCATGATCCGTTCGTTCTCCAGGTACCAGACATGACTTGACGGTTCTGTGGCGATCTGAAAATAGCTGTAGAAGGCGTTTTCTCCGGGATAGACAGCGACCGCGCAGTGATCCCCCGCCTGTCCCATGATGACAACAGTCCCCTCTGTCCCGTCCGTAAAACGGATAGCGAAGGGCTCCTGCCCGGAAATCTTCTTCCAGAGTTTCGTCTTTTTGTAGCGGAAAGAGGCTTCATAGAGCGCATCCGGCGGCGTATAGTCATAGCTGTCTTCCGGGCGCGAAAACAGTGAACCGTTCTCCATTTCCGCTGCAGCAGCAGCGATCCCGTCCGGATCCATACCGGAAAGGTCAAAATAATTGCCGCCCCATTCTTCGAAATCTTCCTCTTCCTCTCCCCCGGACTCATCGTAGTCCGGGTACTGCTCCACCGTTCCCTTGCGGGACAGGACGTGAATTCCGTCCCCGGTCTCGTTCAGGACATCTTCCACATAGATGGAAAAAATCCAGTCGTCGCCGAAATCATACCAGAGAGCAAAGGTCTCTCCTTTTTTCAGCTTCAGCGAGTACAGCTTTGTGCGGATCTGTGTTCCGCCGCCGTATGGCTGGCCCTCATAGCGTCGCCCGCGGATGTTGAATTCATAAAGATGGTCAAAATCAAACTCCACCGAATTCAGGATCGAAATGCACAGATCCTCCAGCGTCCGGATGCCGGGCACCTCCAGCACCCGTTCGACCTTGTTCCTGCCGAGATACGCCCCACTCCTGATTGTTACCTTAAGTCTGTAGACCATGTGCCCTCCTTCTTGCAGTTCCGCGTCCTGCAAGGAGCGCTGCAAAACCCACTTCTTATAGTTTTATTGATAAAAGTATTTATAATCATGCCCAATGTCAGGCAGAGATACTCTCTGTCTGTCTGCCATTCACAAAACGATTGCTTATTCCACCCAAAATACTCTGCCGGGCCTGCAGGATGACCGGATAACCTATATAACCACAGGTGACACCCGGGACTCAGTAATCCTGAAATACAAACTCCGCGAAGCGGGGCAGGGACAGCTCCAGGTACCCGCGCCGGGGACAGGAGACTATGCCGCGCCGGATCAGGCGTTTTCGATAGACGTTGAAATTATTCGAATCCATGTGCAGCTCCGCGCGGATCGATTCAACCTTCTGGTCCTTTGCCGTGCAGATTGCCCGGACGGTCCGCTGGTCTGTCTCTGAGAGCTCGCTCCATATTTTTTCATAGACATTCTCTTCCATACACACGTCGAAATCTGTCAGGACGTCCTGCCAGGGAAGCTTTCGCGTCCAGCAAAGATAGCCAAGGGCCTGAAAGGCGAAGGGATATCCTTTTGTCATCCTTGCCATGGCAGTGGCCTCCGAATCGGGCAGGTTGAAGGTCTCGCGATATTTTCGCGCGACAAGTGTCAGGTTTAGCGGCCGCAGTTTCAGCTTGGGGGCTCTGTACAGGAAGGTCAGGTTCTTGCTGTCCTGCAGTTCCGAAATGTTTTCATACAGGCCGGTCATCAACAGAAAGACCTGCAGATTTTCCCGCATGAAAATCTGGAACTGGCTGGCAAAGACGCGGAACTGGGGCGTCGATGAAGCCTCGTCGATGGTCACAAGAATCCGTTTTCCTGATTCTGTCAGTTTTTCCAGCATCCGGCGCAGTGCCACGGTATCGTCGGTGATTGGAGGTTCACCGTCGATCTCCAGTCCGAAGCCGAGGAAAGAGAGGTTGATCTTAGCGTCGCGGAACAGCTGCAGCAGTTCCTTGCGGTTGCTCAGTTCTGCGGCGAGCATGTGGATGAGATCCGAAGCCTCCGGATTCAAGTCGACGACCACCCATTGAGGTTCCCTGCGGAGGCGGTTTGCAATGGTGGTCAGGGCGACCGTTTTTCCCGCACCGCGTACTCCCGTGATCACGCAGACCTGATAAGCGGGATTCTCGTCAGTAAAGCTATCGATAATTTCATTGCTCTGGTATTCGCGACTGATCAGGCTGGCAGGCTCTTTTCCAAAAGAGAGGGAAAAAGGGTTTTTCATGAACAACTCCTTTTCTGCAAGTATCTTTAGGTGCTGTCTGCATTATATATTCTTATATAATTTTTTACAATTATTCATTTCTTATATATTTTAATATATTTCTTTATAGTTGGATTTGGCTGGTGTAAAACAAAAATATCTCATCCGCAGCTGGCAGTTCATTTCCGGGGAGACAGGGAATATTTCCCGGGATCAGGAGTACAGGGGACATTCCGCGGCTTCTCAAAAACAAATAATGTTTTAGTCGGAAAACAGCAGAATCCCTGATACAAATGTCAATAAAACTGATATAATTGTTTTGATTTGGGATTTTAATCCTTCTTCCCGGCAGTCCGGGCGCTCACCAGTGATTTCCTGTGTAAAACAGGAATGCTTCTCTGGTGTGAGTTCTGATTTATGCAGGGCAGGAGGATGTATTTCGACGCATGCATAGATTTGTACAGGTCACTCTCACCTCGCTCCGGCAGAGGATGATCTGAAAATAAAAGCACAGAAACTGCCTTCTTTTGGCTATGTCGAATCATATGGGGGAAAAAGAAAGCATGAAATCATTTAAGCACGTCATTGCAGCATTGTTTACGGCCTGTCTGCTTGCGGCCAGCCTTTTGAACGTGGAAGCGGCGGAAACCGGCGCCTTAAAGAACGCCGGTTCAAATGGTTTTGCGAAAGATTCCCCTGTTGCGGGTACTCTTTTGTCTGCAGAGACATCTGAAACAGAGTCTGAGAAAAAAGCCGGCAGCAGTAATTCAAGTGAAAAAGAGAAAGAGAATCCCGAAAAGGCCGGAAAGGGAACAAAGGAGAAAGCCGAAGAAAAAGAAAAGAAGACAGAGGAGACTTCCGAGGAGAAGACAAAAGAAAAGACGGAGAAGACTTCCG
>JAUNJS010000281.1 GCA_030533125.1 Eubacteriales bacterium
GACGAGGGCACAGACCGACGGGAATATGGCGGCTGTCTCTCAGTTCATGATGGAGTTCTATTTTGAGTCCGCCGCGATGATCCTGACCCTGATCACGGTCGGAAAAATGCTGGAGGCGAGGTCCAAAGGGAGGACGACGGACGCGCTCAAGAGTCTGATGAAGCTCGCTCCGAAGACCGCGACGGTGATCCGGGACGGACAGGAACAGGAGATCGGCATCGATTACGTGCGGACGGGCGACATTTTTGTCGTGCGTCCCGGAGAAAACATCCCCGTGGACGGTATTGTTCTCGAGGGATCGAGCGCGGTCAACGAGGCGGCGCTCACGGGAGAGAGCATTCCGGTGGACAAAAATCCGGGAGACGAGGTGTCGAGCGCGACTTTGAACCAGTCGGGGTATCTGCGCTGTGAGGCGACGCGCGTCGGCGAGGACAGCACCCTCGCGCAGATCATCCGGATGGTGAGCGATGCGGCGGCGACAAAAGCCCCCATCGCAAAACTCGCGGACACGATCTCGGGCGTTTTCGTGCCGGCGGTGATCGCGATCGCTCTTATCGTGATCTTTTTCTGGCTCGGGATCATGCACCGCCCGGTCGGCTTTGCTCTGGCGCGCGGGATCTCCGTGCTCGTCGTGAGCTGTCCCTGCGCGCTCGGTCTGGCGACGCCGGTCGCGATCATGGTCGGGAACGGCATGGGCGCGAAAAACGGCATCCTCTATAAAACGGCGGAGGCCCTGCAGGAGACCGGCAACGTGCAGATTGTCGCCCTGGACAAGACGGGCACTATTACGAAGGGAGAGCCGGTTGTGACGGACCTCCTTCCCGCGGAGGGCATTTCCGGGGAAGAATTCCTGGCCTATGCGGCGGCGCTGGAATCCCGCAGCGAACACCCCCTCGCGAAGGCAGTGATCGGGTACGCGGAGCGGATGACGTCCGCGCGTATCCCGGGCGCGGCGGAAGAGGGTATGCCGGAAAAGGAGGCCGCGGGAGAGCGCGCGCCGGAAACCGGCCCGGTGGAAACGGTGGAAAGGGAAGCAGCGGAAAAGAGTCCGGCAGACGGGAAAGCGGCTTTCTCTCCGGAAAAAGCAGGCACCGCTCCGGACTACAGGGCGCTTGCGGTCACTGATTTTGAAGCGGTGCCCGGAAACGGACTGACAGCTGTCTGCGGGGGACGGAAAATGGCGGGCGGCAACCTGACATTTATCCTGACCAAAATTAATCCGGCGGGGACTGCGGACAGGTCTTCCCCGGAAACCGGCAGGATGGTTTCCCGGATCCGGGAGACGGCGGACAGGCTCGCCGGGGAGGGAAAAACACCGCTGTTTTTTGCCAGGGACGGGCACTATCTCGGCACGATCGCGGTGGCGGATACCATGAAAGAAGACAGCGCGCAGGCCATTGCGGAGCTCCGGGGGATGGGCATCCACGTCGTCATGCTGACGGGCGACAACCGGCGCACCGCCGAGGCCATCGGCCGCCAGGCGGGCGTCGACGAGGTCGTGGCGGGCGTCCTGCCGCAGGGCAAGGAGGAGGTTATCCGCCTCCTGCAGGAGAAGGGCAGGACGGCCATGGTCGGAGACGGCATCAATGACGCGCCGGCGCTGACCCGCGCGGACACCGGCATCGCTATCGGGGCAGGCACGGACGTCGCGATCGACGCCGCGGACGTCGTCCTCATGAAGAGCCGGCTGACAGATGTCAGCGCCGCCGTGCGCCTGAGCCGACAGACCTATAAAACCATCCTGTGGGGCCTGTTCTGGGCGCTTATCTACAATTCGATCCTCATCCCCGTCGCCGCGGGACTCCTCGTCCCCCTGGGCATCACCATGGATCCCATGTTCGGCGCGCTCGCCATGAGCCTGTCGAGCTTCTGTGTGGTCACCAATGCGCTCCGCCTGAACCTCATGCAGGTGCACAGCGCCGCAAAGGATACAAAAAACTGGAAAAACAGCTCCGGACATCCGCTTCCGCTGGACAAAGACGGCAGGCTTTTAGCCGATTACACCCGCCGGCAGGAGGAACGGATCAGAGAGGAGCAGCAAAAAGCGCTGGAAGCGCAAAGAAAGGAGAATCTGATGACAAAGACAATGGAAATCAAGGGTATGATGTGCATGCACTGCGAAGCAACCGTGAAAAAGGCCCTCGAGGCGGTTGCGGGCGTGACCGCGGCGGATGTCAGCCACGAGAAAGGTACCGCTGTCGTCTCCATGGACGCCGAGGTCGCCGATGACGTCTTGAAAAAGGCAGTCGAGGACAAGGACTATGAGGTGCTCGGCATCGCGTAAAACCGGATTCTCCGCGGGAAACCGCGCGATGCGGCCGCAAACATATCATAAAGGAGAGTCATTATGAGAATGATCACACTGGGAAAGACCGGGATCACAGTGCCGCAGAACGCGTTCGGCGCGCTGCCGCTCCAGCGCGTCCCGAAAAAGGAGGCGGTCTGTCTGCTGCAGAAGGCATATGACGGCGGGATGCGTCTTTTCGACACTGCCCGCGCCTATACGGACAGCGAAGAGAAACTCGGGGAGGCTTTCGGAACCGGTTTTGTTCAGCGGGACAGGATCGTAATCACGAGCAAGACGCACGCGAAGACGCCGGAGGCGTTCCGGGAGAATCTGGACACTTCTCTGCGCCTTTTGAAAACAGAATACATCGATGTCTATCAGCTGCACAATGTCCCGCAGTGCTATAGGCCGGGAGACGGCAGCGGGATGTATGAATGTATGCTGGAAGCAAAGGCGCAGGGGAAGATCCGGCACATCGGGATCACGACGCATAAAATCGAGACGGCGTTTGAGATCGTCCGGAGCGGCCTGTACGAGACACTGCAGTTCCCGTTCAGTTACCTCGCCACGGAAAAAGACATCCGCCTGGCCCGGGCCTGTGAGGAAGCGGAGATGGGTTTCATCTGTATGAAAGGCCTCGCCGGCGGCCTGATTACGAACTCCGGGGCCGCCATGGCCTTTATGACGCAGTTCAACGCCCTGCCGATCTGGGGCGTCCAGCGGGAGCGGGAACTCGACGAGTGGCTCTCGTACATGGCGGACACGCCGGAAATGACGGAAGAATACAGGGCTTTTATCGAAAAAGAGCGGGAGGAACTCATGGGTGCGTTCTGCCGCGGCTGCGGCTACTGCATGCCCTGTACGGTCGGGATCGAGATCAACAACTGCAACCGTATGAGCCTGATGCTCCGCCGCGCTCCCTCCACAAAGTGGCTGTCTCCTGAATATCAGGAGAAGATGCGAATGATCGAGGACTGCGTAGAATGCGGCAAGTGCATGGAAAAATGTCCTTATGAACTGAAAATCCCGGAGCTTCTGCGCAAAAACTACGAGGATTACAAGCGCGTCCTCGCCGGGGAAGTGAGCATCAGCTGAAGAGACAGTTAATCGCAATGCAGGGGCTTCCCGGCTCCACCAAACGGATACAATCTCTTTGGCTCCATCAAACATCAAAGCGTAAAAACTCCCCTTCCTGTTCCGCGCCCGGGCGGAGCAGGAAGGGGAGCTTTTTATACCTGTTTTATACCTGATTGAGGGGGAAGCCCCGACATGCCGGTCAATTGATTGTTCCCGCAGTGATGCCTCTGCCCTTTTCGGGCATCTTCACGGAGGAGTTGTTTTTCGTTTTTTTTAAAACGGTCGTTTCTTCAGAGCCGGTTTTTTATTCCAGATGGTTGATCATGCTGGCGAGGTAGCCGGCGCCGAATCCGTTGTCGATATTTACGACGCTGACGCCGCTGGCACAGGAATTGAGCATCGACAGGAGGGCGGAGAGACCGCCGAAGGAGGCTCCGTAGCCGACGCTGGTCGGCACAGCGATGACAGGGCAGTCGGCGAGGCCCCCGATGACACTCGCGAGCGCTCCTTCCATGCCTGCGATGGCGATGATGACGCGGGCGGAGAGGATTTCGCGCTGGTGCGCCAGGAGGCGGTGGAGACCCGCCACGCCGACGTCGTAAAGGCGCACGACCTCATTCCCGAAGGCCTCCGCGGTCAGGGCGGCTTCCTCCGCGACAAACAGATCGCTGGTGCCGCCCGTCGCGACGACGATCCTGCCTCTGCCGTCCGGCGCGGGGATTTCTCCGATCGTGCCGATCCGGCTGACCGGGTCATAGCGCAGATCGAAGCTCCGGCCGACGAGGTCCGCCGCCTCCTGCGGCATGCGCGAGATGAGGACGAGTTTCTGCCCGTGCTCTGTCAGGGCGCGGGCGATTCCGAGGATCTGCTCCGGTGTTTTTCCCGCGCCGTAGATCACTTCGGGAAGTCCCTGGCGCATGGCGCGGTGCAGGTCCGGTCTGGCGTATCCAAGATCGGCATACCCGAGGCCGGACGGATCCTCCGGATCAAAGGAGGAGTTCCGCGCGTCTGTGCCGGCAGGCCCGCAGGTTCCCGCAGAGGAGATCCCGCAGGGGCTTTCCCAGGGAATCGCGCGAAGTTCCAGGGAAGCTTCTTCGGGGGATACCGCACCGGAAGCCACCTGTTGCAGTAGACGGATCAATTCTTTTTTATTCTTCATATCTTTTCGGCAGTTTTTTACAGAACAAGATTCTTTATATCTTTTTGGCAGCCTGTTTTGCAGAACAGTAGTCT
>JAUNJS010000044.1 GCA_030533125.1 Eubacteriales bacterium
CGAAACATCTTCATCTTTGTCCGGTCGTCCGGATCCGAAACGTCTTTTTCTTTGTCCGGTCGTCCGGGTCCGAAACGCTCGATACTCTATAGATTTACGTCATCGGCCACGCAGGACGCCGCCCCGGTGGATACGCAGAACTCTTCGATCCTGCGCCTGAGAACAGGATCGGTTGTGTACTCGAGAAGGAATCCTCCGATTCCCTTCCCGATAAGCCGCCGCATGTGGGCCTGGTACTGCTCTGAATCCTTTTTCTGCTGCTTTCCGAACTTTCCTTTCCCTCTGTAGTTCTCGATCCGGGAAAAGACTTCCTCCTGCGTGACGCCGTCGATAAAAGATGCCGGCTCCCCTTCAAACATTGTGACCCGCGCTGCGGAAAATCCCGCTTCTTCGAGTCTGTCAGCCGTTTGATCCGCACCGGTCCGCTCCGGAAAAGCACCGGCCTGTACTGCATACAAACCGTCCATCTCAATGACTGTGCAGTTAAATCCTTTTGTTTTCTGCTGCGCCGCGGCTTTCTTCGCGTCGCGTTCGCTGTCAAAAACTCCGGACTGTACTCTGTACGGAATCATAAGGTCTGTGAGATAGGCCATCCCGCCGTTGATCATCACATAACCGCCGACGGCCTTAATCGCCTGTATTGTCGCCGTGACGGCAAGGAACATTTCTGTTGTCCGGTATTCTTCATACACATCAACGTTGTCCAGCCACCATCCGTCAAATCCTTTCCTTTTCAGCGCCTCAGCCTGCTCCCGGCACCATGCGCGGGCTTCCGGCGCCCTCAGATCAAGATATCTCTCATGCTCCCAGTCCTCGAGCTTTCCCAGGAGATAGGGTTTAAGCCGCTTGTAGTAGCTGCGTTCGTCGGATGTCGAACCGATCGACAGATAGGCCAGGACAAACGCGCCGGAGCTCTGTAACGCGCGCACTTCCTTTCCGGTGTAATCTTCCGGTTCGATCACTATGATCCCCGACTGCGGCGGTTTCAGCTTTGTCGTAAGACTTACTTTGTACTGCATATATTTCCCTCCATCAAAGAATGAGAACCTTTTGAAATTCCCTTTGGGACAGGACAGCTTTGCTGCATCGCCGCCTGCCAAATAACGTAAACCCGCATAAACACCGGGCTCGCGCCATGAATCCAGTGTTTATGCGGGCATAAAAAAAGTGGAGACGACGGGATTCGAACCCGCGACCTCAGCGTTGCGAACGCTGCGCTCTCCCAACTGAGCTACGTCCCCAAATTGTCCGGGCCGGCGTGACCCGGACAACACACCTGTTTTTTTCCGACTTGTCTATTATAACACCTTTCAGCAAAAAGAAAAGAGGGAATTTCAATAATTTTAGTTTTCTTTTAATTCAAGAATATATATGAGAATTATTTAACAATAATGAGCCTTTTTAATTAATATAGAGTATTTTGAACAAATCCCTCTAAAGATATCTTTTTGAGAGAGATCTTATTGAGATATCTTATTGGGTTTTGTTTCGTTCCCGGTATTGTTCCCGGTATTATCTCTTATTTCTCAAAAAGGAAGGAATCTCCAGGTTTTTCTGCCGGACAGTTCCGACATTCCCCGAGGCATAGCCGGGCGTAGCGCGAAGCTGGGACTCCACACCCTGCTTCAGTCCCCTGCTGTAAGGGCTGGAAGGGGTCGTCCGCCCAACGGTATTGCCGATAATCGGGCTGGGAGAAATCACATCCTTGTTGCCGATGCCGGTCGCGATGACAGTAACATCGCAGGCATCTGTATTGCTGTCATCATACATGGCGCCGAAGATAATGTTGACATCTTCGCCGGCCTGATCCTGTACGTAACTCGCCGCGTCGGAAGCGTCCGCGAGGGAGATATCGCCGGAAATATTGATGATGACATCCGTCGCGCCATTGACGGTTGTTTCGAGCAGAGGACTCTCGACGGCCATGCGCACTGCATCCGTCGCTTTTGTCTCGCCCTTGCCGTAGCCGATGCCGATATGCGCCACGCCTTTATCCCGCATGACAGTCTGGACATCCGCGAAGTCAAGATTGATAATCGCAGGCACATTGATCAGATCTGTAATTCCCTGAACCGCCTGCTGCAGGACTTCATCCGCTTTCTTAAGCGCCTCAGGAAGCGTAGTCCTGCGATCCATGATTTCCAGCAGCTTGTCGTTGGGGATCACGATGAGCGTATCGACATTTTCCTTAATATTCTCAATGCCGACCATGGCGCGCTGCATCCGGCTTCTTGCCTCAAAGCTAAACGGCTTCGTCACAACACCGACAGTCAGGATTCCCTGTTCCTTTGCAAGCTTCGCGACTACGGGAGCTGCACCGGTTCCGGTTCCGCCGCCCATACCGCAGGTCACAAACACCATGTCTGCTCCCTTGATTGCATTGGCGATTTCGTCAGCGCTTTCCTCGGCCGCCTTTTTGCCAACCTCGGGATTGGCACCGGCCCCCAGTCCTTTTGTGAGCTTTTCGCCGATCTGGAGAAGCTTGGGAGCCCTGCAAAGCTGCAGCGCCTGGACATCCGTGTTGACTCCGATAAACTCAACACCGGTAATGTCTACATCCACCATGCGGTTCACCGCATTGTTTCCTGCTCCGCCAACACCGACAACAATAATTTTGCAAGCCACTTCAGTATCGTTTGATTTAATCTCAAGCACGTTGACACCCTCCTTCTTTCTTTTGATACTATGTCAGTTCGACAAGTCAAAACTATAATACATTCTGTGACTTCAATAATCAATGGCGAATTTCGCAGAAAATAAAGTGTCCGCTGACTTTTGACCAAAAAAGTCAAACAGGCGTGTACTCTCTGTACACGCCTGTTCTCTGTGCTATGATTTCTGTTTTCTCATCTTCAACAGCGGTTTCTGCCATCCTTTTTTCCGACAGACGGACGCCTCCGCGCCTGCTCGGTTACGCATCTCCGTCAGCCGGGGAGGAATCCGCCTTTCCGGCCTCCGGTGTGTCCGGCGAAAGCACAATGTTCTCACCCGTGAATTCTGTGCCGGTCATCTGAATGATTCCGCTCCGACCTTCAAGATACGGCAGGATCTGATGCATCTTGAACATCTTTTCATCATATCCGTTCCGGCCGATCCGGACACGGACTTTATCAAACGTCACGGTCAGATTGCTTTTTTCATCGACATCTATGGAGTCCGCTTCTTTCAGAATCCCATATTTATCCATGATCCGGATCAGCTCAAGCGAAAGGTCCATGCCAAGCTGGTTTTTCGCGAGAATCCTGGATTCGGTATTGGAATGTGTGAGGACAACGCCGTTCACTTTCACTGCATCCTCCACACTTCGTCCGGATACTGTCTGGATTATTCCTTCCTTTGAGAAGTATACGTTCTTCCCGTTATAGAAAACGCACCCGTCCGCCGGTTTTTCCCTGATATTTACCCGCACAGTCGACGGGCTGACGAGATCCACGTCAATCCGGTCAACAAACGGGATGTCTGTCACCTTCCGCTGATGATACTTCAGTGCCATGACAAATGTGTTGCTGCCAAGACGCCCTTTTGTCAGAAATGATTCGATCTGTTCCTCGCTGTACATTGTGTTCCCGTAAATCACAGCCTTCTTCAGGTTGAATGTCATCAGAACGACGGATGCGGAAATAACGGTAAGAGCAGCGAGCACAAGCAGCACAGTGCGAAGTGTAATCCCTCCCAGCAGCTCCCGCAGAGACTGAAGCGGGGTTCTCTCATCAGCATCGATCCGGATTCTTCTTCCCTTGACGATCTCATTTGAAGGGAATACCGCACTCGCACGCGCCCCGGCCCGTACAGCCACAGCCGTTCGAGGAAACCCGACAGTTCCCTGTACCGCCGCCGGGGAGACGGTCCGGACCAGAACTCTGTCCGGTTCTACAGGGCGATAAACTGCCGCAGCCGCTCCCGCCCCTGCCGGTTTTTCGACCCGGCCGGCTCCTGCGCACGGATTGTCCTGTCTGCCCGGTACCGGCGGAACGTTCGAACCGGAACCGGCTCCTGCCGCAGATCTGCCCGCTGCTTTTTTCTTCTTTCCCGCCTGTTTGTTTTGAACACGCGCGCCTGTTTTCTTAACGGCTTTTTTCTCTGCACCGGTTCCGTTGGAAACAGCCGGTTTGGAACTTGTTTCAGAAATCGATTTACAGGACGTTTTGGAAACCGCATTTTCGGATCCTTCACCGGCTGCGCTTGAAACCGGTTTCAATCGGCGGGATCTTTTCGGGAATAATTCGAATAATCCGTCCGCCGCGTACAGATCCGTATGCATGCTGCCATACATTCCCCGCATCCGTGTCGTTCCTGCTCTGTCGTTCTGTGCAGATACCGCTGACTGTTTTCTCATGGTCCTGTATCTCCTGTTTCGTTTGTTCCGACGGTCACTCTGTAACCGGTATTCACTCTGTAACCGGTGTTGTTTTTTTGTGGTATGTTTTCGTTTATGTTTTAATTTTTTCCTGCTCCTGTGCCCTGCTGCTTGTCCTCGCGACACTCAGTACAATCCCGATTTCCGCCAGAAGGAAGAACAGAGAGGAGCCTCCGTAACTGATAAACGGCAATGTCACGCCTGTGTTCGGGACTGTATTGGTCACAACCGCGATATTCAGGATGGACTGCACGGCAATATGCGCAATCACGCCGGAGACAACCAGGGCACCATACAGATCCTGCGCGTTTCCTGCGACGAGGATGAGCCGCCAGATCAGAAGGATAAACAGCAGCATGATCCCGATCGCTCCGAACAGGCCCAGTTCCTCGCAGATAATGGAGAAAATCATGTCGTTCTGTACCTCCGGAACGATGTTCTTCTGCATACTCTGGCCCAGGCCTTTCCCGAACAGGCCGCCCGAACCGATCGCGTAGAGAGCCTGCAGCGTCTGAAACCCGGTATCTCCCGCATAGGACTGGGGATCGAGCCAGACGAGGACACGGCTTTCCCGGAATCCCAGTCCGCCCTGGTCCGCGATCCGCACAATGTAAAATACGCCCGCGACACATCCTGCCACACCCATGACCGCGAGCACAATAAACCGTTTATAACCGGGACAGGCGACAAACAGCATACCGAACGCGATTGCGAGGACAATCAGCGCGGAGCTCATATTATTCGTAATTTTCCACAATATGACCGCCATAACGGACGCCGGAACCAGGGGAAGGAAAAACCCCAGAAACGACTGCAGTCTTCTGCGGCCGATGATTTCGATCAGGAAAGCCGTAAGGATAATTACCGCCACTTTAGCTGCTTCCGACGGCTGCATGGAGAATCCTTTGATCTCCAGCCACCGTTTCGCGCCGTTCACCGTCTTTCCGAACTTGAGCACCAGAAGGATCAGGCCGATGGATCCCAGATAAGCCGGAACAGAAAAAAATCTCCACAGTCTGTGAGGAATAAAAACAATGATCGTCATCAGAAGAAGGCCTGCGCCTGTAAACATCAGCTGACGCATCAGGTAATATGTGGAATCCCCCTCATGTTCCGCCGCGCTCACATAGGAACTAGTGGAATACAGAAGAACCAGCCCGAACGCGACCAGAAACAGGACGATGAAAAGCAGGCTGTAGTCCTCAAGCTCGAATCTGCTCTTTTTTTGATCAGGTACTGAAGCACCCATTTCCGCGTGTCCTCCCTGTGCGACTCATATAATAATTTGCTGATCAGTCCGGAAGACCGAGCACGTACTCCCGGAACACGTCTCCGCGGACCTCATAGTTGGGGAACATCCCCCAGCTGGCGCAGGCAGGAGACAGCAGGACCGCGTCTCCCGGCGCGGCGAGGGCCGTGCATTGAGCCAGGCATTCCTCAAAGGTGTCGCAGAATATGATTTCCGTAAACCCGTGCGCCCGCGCGCACTCCGCGATGTCCTCCCGGGTCTGTCCGATCAGAACCAGCTTTTTCACCTTGTTGTCGAAAGCCTCGATCCAGGCGTCATAGCTGTTTTTCTTGTCATAGCCGCCCCCGATCAGGATCGTGGGAGTCGACATGGCGAGGATCCCCTGGATCGCCGCATCCGGGTTGGTCGCCTTGGAGTCGTTGTAATATTTCACGCCTTTTTTCTCGGCGATGTATTCAATCCGGTGCGGAACAGGCGGAAAATCCCGGATCACGGAGAGGATCAGCTCCATGGGGACGCCTGCCGCCTCGGCAATGGCAATGGCCGCCATGACATTCTCGGCGTTGCAGACACCGACCAGATGCATGTCCCCGGTTCCCATCAGATCCTCTACATTTCCTCTGCCGTCCGCGCGGCAGATCCTGTCCCCGTCCAGATAGAATCCTTCACGGAGCCTGGTTTTTGAAGAAAACCAGACCACGCGCGCCGGACACAGATGCTCCCCGTAAGGACGGAGATACGGATCCTCATAATTCAGCACGCAGGTGTCCTCCGGCGTCTGGTTCCGGGCGATCTTCTCCTTGATCGCCGCGTAGTTCTCCATGGTAAAATGCCTGTTCAGATGGTCCGGCGTAATATTTAAAATCGCGCTGACATAGGGGCGGAAGGTATGCGCCGTCTCAAGCTGGAAAGAGCTGATCTCTCCCACCGTCACGGAATCCGGCGCGGTTTCCGGGGCGGCCGCCGCATAGGAACGGCCGATATTGCCGACCACAAAAACACTGCTATAGCGTGTCCCGGTGCCCTCGGACGTTACGGACCCGGAGGGGCCTGTACATCCCGCGGAAGCTGCCGCGGCCGCCTTCATGATCTCTCCCACCAGTGTTGTCGTCGTGGTTTTGCCGTTGGTCCCCGTAATAGCAAGAACAGTACCTTTTTCATAGAGAGAGCCCAGTTCGATCTCGGACAGGATCGGCACCCCGGCCTCCATCATCTGTACCAGCAGGGGATTTTCAAGCGGAATAGCCGGACTCGGAACTGCGAGGTCAAATCCGGAAGGGTCTTCCGGAAATTCTCCTATCCGGACGGTCACCTTCTCAGCGGCGCCCTCCGGCATTCCCGCGGCAAGCTTTAGGCGGATCGCCGTCTCCTGTACTTTCTCATTCTGATCCAGGATACATACCTCCGCGCCGACCGCATGCAGGAGCTGCGCCGCACCGATCCCGCTCAGCCCTGTCCCGAGGACGAGCGCTTTTTTCCCCGTGAGATCCGTCCCTCTCAAATCAACTTTTTTCATTTCTTCCTCCCTGTCGAAGCACCGCATGAACGTTGGTTTTCCGGGCCTCGACGATTTTCCCGATGCCGCGCCGCATGAACGTTGGTTTTCCGGGCCTCGACGATTTTCCCGATGCCGGGATTTTTCAGGAAAGCCGCACATATCAATGAGGTTTTCCGCGAGCGCGTAAAGCTTATCTTTTTTAAGACAGGCAGCCGGCGTCATCTACAGCGCCAGGAGGGCAGCCGCTCCAAGCACCACCGTGGCGATCGTAAATACGGCGACGACGCGCACCTCGGACCATCCGCCCAGTTCAAAATGATGGTGGATCGGCGACATCCGGAAAATCCGCCTGCCTCCCGTCTTTTTGTACCAGCTCACCTGGATGATCACCGACAGGACCTCAATCACATAGATCATGCCGACAATGGGAATAAAGAGCGGGAGCTGCAGCATATAGGCCATTCCCGTGATAAATCCGCCCAGCGCCAGGGATCCGGTGTCTCCCATGAAAACTTTCGCCGGATAGGCGTTGTAGAGCAGGAATCCCAGCAGAGCTCCGATCATGGAGGTTCCCGCCATGATCACGCCGGAAGCAGCTGCCATGGCGGCTGCAATCACGAAAAACAGGGCCGCCGCAACGGTGACGCAGCTCGCCAGCCCGTCGACGCCGTCCGTAAAATTGGTTCCGTTGACCGTCGCGACAGCGACAAAGACCATGATCGGAATGTTGAAAATCCCGAAATCCAGGGTGAGACCCGTAAAGAACGGAACCTTCATGGTCAGCGGCACGTAATGGATCCTCTGTACATAAAACGCGAAGCAAAGCGCCACGACGACCTGCAGCAGAAATTTCTGCCGGACCGAAAGCCCGTCGGATCTTTTTTTCACAACCTTGATGTAGTCATCGAGAAAACCGATTATGCCGAATCCTATGGTCAGGATCAGGACGGGAATCGTCTGGATGTTCCCGCGAAAAGGCATCAGGCATCCCACTGTCATCCCGAGGAGGATCATGATGCCGCCCATATTGGGTGTTCCGGTCTTTTTTATATGACTTTTGGGTCCGTCCCCGCGCTCGGTCTGCCCCGCCTTCAGTCTCCTGAGAAACGGAATCAGTTTTTTCCCCGAGAGGGCGCTGACCAGAAAAGCCGTCAGAAACGGCACGACGGCCGCCGTAAAATCAACATCGACATGCATGGAACCAGTTTCCTTTCCTTATTGGCCTTCTTGATCTGTCTGTTGAACCCGGTCATTCGTGTCATACAGTCCCATTTTTTCCAGTTCCGCCTGCTCCATATAAGAGAGAGGCTCTGTCATATAAATATTCAAATAGGGAAGCGCTTCGGACAGAATCTTTCTGGCGATCTCGCACGCGCGGCCGGCTTCATCCTGTTTTTTGTTGTTGATCCGGTCGAGCACCACGTAGATGACGATCTGCGGATCCTCCGCCGGGGCAAATCCCATAAACGAGACGATCCACTGTCCGTTTTCGCGGGGAAGCGTCTCCGCCGTGCCCGTCTTCCCGCCGATGCGGTATCCCGCAGGCCTGGCGAGGGGACCGGTGGCATGCTCTCCCTCCACTGCCCGGATGCAGTACTGGCGGATCAGCGCGCTGGTTTCCTCGGAAACCGTTTTCTTGAGAACACGCGGTTCATTGGTCTGCACCGTGGAACCGCCCGCGCTGGTGATTCTGTCGACGATGTGCGGCTGATAATAGTATCCTCCGTTGATCAGGGAGCAGAATCCGGTGATCATCTGGATCATTGTCACTTCGAAGTTCTGCCCGAAGGAATTGGTCGCGAGGTCGATCGCCTTCATATCCTCCTGCGCGTAGAGGTAGCCGTCCGTCCTGGCCTCGTTGGCCAGGTCCACGTTTGTCTTCAGGCCGAAGTTAAAGACATTCTGGTACTTACAGAAGATTTCGGGACCGATCTTTTCGGCTTCCTGCATGAGCGCGACGTTGCAGGAACGCTCGATCGCGCCGGCGGGATCGATGACTCCGTCACCCTCCAGATGCGCGCAGGGAACCCTTGTGCCGTCAATGATCAGCTGCCCGGTGCACTCATATTTATCTGTTGTCTTGACTTTTCCTGTCTCCAGGCCCATCGCGGTTGTAAAGGGCTTTGCCGTGGAACCGGGCTCAAAATGAGTGCTCACGCAGAAATTATTCCAGAGCGCGCTCAGATATCTCGCCTTGTCTTTGTCCGACATTGTCCTGGTCTCCGCCAGCGTCAGATAACTGGTGGTCGGCGTGTCCTTTTTATTGAGTTTGGGCATGCCGGTAACCGCGGAAATGTCATACGGATTATTCGGGTCAAATCCCGGCTCGCTCGCCATCGCGAGGATTCCCCCTGTATGCGGGTCCATGATGATACAGGCGGCGTTATTTGAGCCGTTCCCCTTGTGTTTTTTATTTTTAAATTCCGCGTTGAACTCTTTCAGATATTTCTCGCAGATGCTCTGCAGATTGGCGTCCAGCGTCAGAATCAGATTGTTCCCGTCCTTCGGCTGAATCGTGGTCTGTTCCACGTTCAGCGATTCGTCGAGGTATCCGTATGTCCTGCCCTCCACTCCGTTCAGAGTGTCGTTGTAATACTCCTCCAGACCGTAAGAGCCCTTATTTGCCGTCCCGGAAAAGCCGATAACATCCGCCGCGAGCGTGCTGCAGGGATAGGTGCGGATATATGCTTCCTCAAACCAGATTCCCTTGATGTTGTTGTATACAAACTCAACCGGATCGATCTTTTCGGGGTCCTCTCCCGCTTCCTCGGCCGCTTTTTTTGCCGCCTGCACTGCCTTCGCCGCCTTGTTTTCCGCCTCGATCCCCTCTTTGAGTTCGGTGTCAAATGCCCTGCGATCCTGGTAAGGCAGATTCCTGCGCGCGATGTAGTACTGCGAACTGCTGTTTTCCGTCACGTAGGCGCGGAGCTTCTCCTTGTCAATGCCGAGGCGGGCCGCCGCGTCGAGGGAAGGTTCCAGATAGGCTTTGTCCTCCAGCATCTGCCTGGCGTCAATGATGACGTTGTACACCAGCTGACTGTCCGCCAGCACGGTTCCCTTGCTGTCCACGATCCTTCCCCGTTTATAAGGCAGTGTTTTGCTGCCATACGCCTGCTGCGAAAGAACCTGCATTGTGTAGGAGCGCCCGTTGTCCCTCTGAATCAGAAACAGCCTGACCGCAAGCACGACGAAAGCGGCCACGATCAGCGCAAACATGGCCAGAAGGCGCTTCTGCATACTGAATGTAAAGCGCCTGGGACTGCGCCGTCTCCTCTGCCGCGCAGAGGAGGAGATCCCGGTATCTTTCTCTTCCTTTCCCCCGCTCAACTCCGTCTCCTTCTTCTCATCTCCCGAAAAGCGGTTCTGCCGCCTTTTCCGTCTGGCCCGCGGACACTTCCGCGCCGGACCGGCTGCCCATTCTCTTCCATTCCCGCCTGCAGGATCCCTGCCTGCAGGACTGTGCCCTGCACGCGGTTTCCGCAGGCCGCTTTTTAACGGTTTCCGTCAGATCCTGCCTGATGGACTGTGCCCCTGCCTGCACGCAGTTCCCGCAGGCCTCTTTTCCCTCAGTTTCCGTCAGGTTCTGCCTGCAGGACTGTGCCCTGCACGCGGTTTCCGTCAGATCCTGCCTGATGGACTGTGCCCCTGCCTGCACGCGGTTTCCGCAGGCCGCTTTTCCCTCAGTTTCCGTCAGTCCCCACCTGGTGGACCGTGTCCGTCTCCGTGCCGGAATAAATCACCACCTGCTCTTTATCGGCATATTTCATACCCAGCTCGTGGATCGCCTTTTCACGGATTTCTTCCAGGCTGATGCGGTCATTGATCTCATTATAGGCGGCATCATTCTCCGCCTTCATCTCCGTCAGTTCCTGCTCCAGATCCGCCAGTTCCTGCGACGACCTCGTCACGTCCGCCTGAATTTTGATGTAATAAAGCAAGATGGCGGTCATGGCCGCAATCAGCAGAATCATGAAAGTCAGCGTGCGGAAACTCATGGATGTCGTTTTCACACGGGTCTTCGTGCGCGCCGCTTCCAGATTCCCCTCGTCGACCGTGATGCCCCCCGGCTTCCGCCTTCCCGGAATCGATCTGTTCGAAGGATATGCAGCCCGGCCATGTGTCCTCACGGTGTCTGTTCTGTCTGTGTGCGCTCCTCTTTCTGTGTGCGCTCTTCTGACCATCGCGTCCTCAGCTCCTTCTCAACTTCTTTTAAAGGCGGTTTCCGCCGCGCGGAATACCCCTGTATGTCTGTAAAGGCGGTTTCCGCCGCGGAGAAAATCCTGTACGTCTGTAACAGCGGTTTCCGCTGCGTGGAAAATCCTTTACGTCTGTAACGGCGGTTTCCGCCATGGGAGTACTCCTGTATGTCCTGTAAAGGCGGTTTCCGCCGTCCCGGATCTCCGGGATAAGGACCGCCCCCGTATTATGTCTGCTGTCCTTCTTTTTTTTCGAAAATGCGGAGCTTTGCGCTCGCGGACCTGCGGTTCTGCGCCAGTTCTTCCGTACCGGGCAGGATCGGCTTTCTCGTGACAACTCTTCCCCTCGAAACGCGTCCGCAGACACAGACCGGAAATCCGGGAGGACAGACGCAGGGGTTCTCATTCCTTTTAAACGCGTTTTTGACGATTCTGTCCTCCAGGGAATGGAAAGTGATAATACACAGCCTTCCTCCCGGGGCAAGCAGCTCTATCATGTCGTCGAGAGAGTTCTCGAGAACCTCCAGTTCGCGGTTGCAGGCGATGCGGATCGCCTGAAAAGTGCGTTTGCACGGATTTCCCCCGCGGGCACGCATTTTCATCGGAATAGATTTCTCGATGATTCTGACGAGCTCGCCGGTCGTCTCCAGAGGCGCCTCCTCGCGGGCGCGCGCGATGTTCGCGGCAATCTTTGCGGCGCAGCGCTCTTCGCCGTACTCCCGCAGGATCCTCGTCAGCTCCTGTACAGACCAGGTATTTACGATCTCCTTTGCCGAGATCCCGGCCCCGCGGTCCATACGCATATCGAGCGGAGCGTCCGCGTGGTAGGAAAAGCCTCGTTCCGGATTGTCGAGCTGATAGGAGGAGACGCCCAGATCCAGCAGGATTCCGTTTATCCTGCCGGTTACTTCCGTTCCTCCCTCGCCGCGTTCCTCAAAGAAACGGGCCGCCGCGCCTTGCATATTTTCGTAATTGTCATGGACGAAACAGACTCTGTCCGCGAACGGGGCCAGCCGCTCCCGCGCAGCGCGCAGCGCCTCCTCGTCCTGGTCGATTCCGATCAGGCAGCCGCCCTCTGTCAGGCGGGAAGCGATCTCATAGGAGTGCCCTCCGCCGCCCAGCGTCCCGTCGATATAGATTCCGTCCGGCCTGATGGCAAGACCGGCAATGACCTCCTCCAGCAGTACCGATGTGTGTCTGAATTCCACGTTCTTCTCCGAATAAAAGATGAATCCTTTATGCGAACAGATCCCGCATGATAAATAGAGCCTGCCGGCCCGCGCGCTGTCTCAATGTCCCGGGCTCAGATCTCAAATCCGTTCCCGAGCAGCTCACCGGCGATTTCGTTGATATCGTCACTGAAGCCGGATGCCTCAAAGGTCTCCGGGTCCCAGATCTCGATCCTGGCGCCCACTCCCATTAAAATCACGTTTTTTTCTATGTGCGCGTGCGCGCGGAGCTTCTGGGGGATGAGGATCCGTCCCTGCTTGTCCGGCTCCACCATCTCCGCGGTGGACATGAAAAAGCGGACGATCTGACGCTGCTGGGATGTATTGTAAGGAAGCCTGGCAAGCTTCTGCTCAAAGCGCTCCCAGGCTGCTGAATCGTATACGCACAGACAGGGATCCAGACTCTTTGCGATCACGAATCTCTGTCCCAGTGTCTCTCTGAATTTGGAAGGAATGATCACTCTCCCTTTCGCGTCGAGAGAATGATCATAGGAACCCATGAACATCTGACACTTTCCCCCACTTTTACCCACTTTAATGTCAATAATAGCAACTTGACGCCCACATTTCAATACCCCTGGAGAGATTTTTGAGTGTTCGATTCATGTTCGATGATATTATCCGGAACCCCCGGCAGCCGGACGGGAAGATCGATGAGAAGGCTTGAGAAACTGTTCCGGCAGGAAAAGAACGCCCTGCAAAATACATCCGCGCAAAAAAAACACAGCCCTGTAAATGATACATGGCTGTGCTTTTTGCGCGGGAACGGCGAAGTTTTCAGCTTCCGCTTATGCTTATGGGATCTGCTTCTGTTTCTGTTTATGTTTCAGAGAAGTGATTCTGATTCCGCTCATGCTTATGAGATCTGCTTCCGTTTCCCCTAATGCTTCCGGGATCTGCTTCTGTTTCTGTTTCTGTTTATGTTTGAGTTTATGTTTTTATTTCTGATCTGTTCTTATGCGTCCGGTTCTGCTTCCGCCGGCGCTTCTGCTTCTGCTTCGGGTTCTGAACCTG
>JAUNJS010000282.1 GCA_030533125.1 Eubacteriales bacterium
ATATATTCAGGGCTGCATTTCTGTCTTGTTCTCATATTCGGTTGGAAATGTGATGTGCAATCCTGCAGGGCAGGCGCGCATTTTCAGCTTCCTGAAAAAGCCTGATCTTATGTCGCCGTGTCACTACGCTTAATTTGTAATGTTAACAGCAACTTTGATATCATAGCTTAAGATCATTCAACTGTCAATAGTTTTCCTTTAAAATTTTTAAGAAATTTAGTTTTTTTATATTTCCATTCGTTTTAAAGGTTATTTTTTGCCGCTGTATTTCAGCGGCGTGTTTTATATTATCACGTCTCCATAGAAAATGCAAGAAGTTTTTTTAATTTTAAAAAAATTTGTTACAGCTGTCTTTTGCCCGTCTTTTGCTCCAAGCTATAGCCCCTTAAAAGAACACTTTTGCGCAAAACTATTTTTATTGAAGAATGCCCGCAGATCGTTCCGCGGGCACTTTTTCAAGTAATTGTATTCGCTTTTTCGGCACGATTTTGTTTTTTCCTTCGATTGCTTAGAACTTCTCAAAGGATCAGAGGCCCCGGGAACGAAGCATCCTGATCTGTAATGGCAGCTCACGCGTCATAAAATCACCACATTTATTCACCCGGAACCCAATCCTGAACCTGCAGTCGCAGACCTCAGGATAATTACTCGTATATCGGGACGATTTCGTTTTCGACAGTTCTTGCGAGGTTGCCGTCTTTGTCAAAGACGGAATAATTGAGAATATTACCATATTCATCCAGCACATAGGTATATGTTTCGGTTACTTCTCCATTTTCGAACATTTCGCCGTCGGTAAGAATACCATTGTCATCATAGTGCAGCTCTATCGTATAGGTATAATTAATGTCACCTGTTTTTTTCTCTTTTGATTGATAGGATGTAGAAAGTTTCGTTACGCCGAAAGAAGTGTATTCCATTACTGTTTCATCGTCATCATATACACTCTTAACAAGGACGCCCTGTTCGTTATATGTGTATTCAGTAGTAGAAGTTTTCTCACCATCTTTATAATTCTCTGCAAGTATTACCTGTCCCTGACTGTTATAGGTACTCTTTGAAATGAGATTTCCGCTAAGATCACTTTCTTCTACAGCAGAACCATTATCTTCATATTTGGACACGCTTGTGGACGTCATATACTCTTCGGTCTTATAGTCATCCAGATTGACCCCCTCAATATCTGTAATGCCATGGACTGTATAGTTTTTAGCGCAGACCCATTTTCCTTCATCATCATATTCTCTGTCAAAAAGATAAATCTGGTATTCACCTGTCCATGGAAAATAAACTATCATGCTGTCTAAGCCGTTGTCTTCATAATAAGTATATTTAGATGTGAGACGCCCTTCTGCATCGGTGCTTGTCTCACTGAGGAGCCGAAAACCTGTCTGAGCAGCAGACTTTTCCTCATCCTGCGCAGAAGCCTCTGCGGAGCCCTTTTCTTCCTGGGCAGAAGCTTCTGCGGTCTCCGTTTCTCCCACATCAGGAGCAGCTTTTGTATCTTTTTCTTCCCGGGCCGGGGCCTCAGAAGTCTCTGTTTTTTCTTCTTCCGGGGCAGAGCTGCCGGATGCTGCAGCCGACGATGTGCCGCCGCAACCGGTGAAAAGCATGGTGATCATTGCGGCTGTTAAAAAGATGGTTAAATATTTTTTCATATTTGCTCCTATGCTGCGATCAGTGAAGATTATTGGGGTTACTGTTTTTAACACAAAAAGCGCGCCCTGAAGGATCAGGTCCTTCGGGATGCGCTTGTCTGTGATTCGTAATATAGAAAGCAGAAACAAATGTAGTGGATACTATACTGCTTCTGTCTATCCGTCTGTCTGTCTGGAGCATTACTGCCTCCGTCCTGTCCGTCAAGTCTTTTTGGCTGAAATCCTAGAAACATTTAAACTGTGAGCCGGAAAAAGCGCAAGATATTGCAACAGTGAGATAAGCCTTTCTTTCCACTTTCTTTTCACTTGTGATCTCTCTGCACTCTCACGAGGCTTTCCCTGAACTCTCACCGGAGTGTCCCCCGGCACATTCGGGCTTTTTTATATGTTGAGCCAGATTTTAAGTAAATAGAAGATGATATACAGCAGCAGAAATGCTTTTGCTGTACCGCCCGCGATGCCCAGGATGCTGTCTATGTGCCGTATGACGGGAAGCCCCGCAAAGAGGCGAAGGGAGGAAAAAATGATTCTGCACAGGGAATACAGTATTGCGAGAACAACCAGAAGCGCAATTGCGAGCGCTTTTGTACTGACGTGTTCCGTGATATTTCCTCTGGCGATGCTGCTAATCAATACGAGCGTGATCGTTGTGAAAATGACTGCAGCCAGCCCTTCCGCTTCTTTGACAAAACCGTTGCGCGCGCCGCGAAGCGCGCCCCTGATCAGAATCGCGGCGGATATAAACAAGATCAGCCAAAAATAAAGATTCAAAATATCGCTCCTGTTTCATAAGTGCAGGTTTCCGGTTTTCCGTTTCGTGTGTCGGTTTTCTGTTTTCCTTTTCTTCGGAATCCCGTCAGGTTCTGTTCAGATTCCGCGCCGTTTGTTTCCGCAGCTTTAAGCCGGGTCCCGAGACCATCCGCAGGGTTTGTTCTGTTCGGCCTCACCTTGTCTGTTTCCGCAGCCTTAAGCCGGGTCCCGAGGACGTCCGCAGGGTTTGTTCTGTTCGGCCTCACCTTGTCTGTTTCCGCAGCCTCCGCGTTAAAATCCCATGACGCGTTCCGGAAGCTGCTCCGGCGGCCCGCGAACTATGGACCTGCCCGTCAGTGGAGACGGACAAGATTGACTTCTCCGCCCGTCACGACGAGAAGGTCGCTGAGGCGTGCCCCCGGGGCGAGCGCGCGGATCGTTCTGCCGAAGCTGCCGTCAAACAGGCATCTTCCTCCCAATGTATAGATCTGGCATTGCTGGCCGTTGTAAATATATACTTTGTCCCCCGCAATCAGAATATCGGAATACTGCATGGAAAAATGAATCTCTCCTGCTTTTTTCGCGCGTTTGTTGTACAGTTCGAGACGGTACCGGCTGTCTCCTGAGGTTTGACTGTACAGCAGTCCCATAAAGTTTTCACTGGAGAAAAAGCCCTCGAGATTTTCCTTTTCGGGAAACAGGACAATGCTGTTATCGGACTTCCGGAAAAAACTGCTGCGGAAAAACAGGAGCCGCCTGTCTGATACCCCGACACAGGTCGAGTTGTCGATATATATGAGCCGCGGAATCACTTCGTCTATATAGTCGGCGGAATCGACCCGGTGGTCACTGGCCTTGCTGCCTTTTTTCCCGAAATTATAAAAGGATATGTTCGACTTCACTGCGGCGTTCGACATCTGTATGGTCGAGAGACACAGTGTCTTGCCGTCCGGGGATACTGCGGCAGCGACCGGATAACCGTTTTCCTCCATGGTCCGGATGATGTAGGCGATCTCTTTTCCCTGCGCCGTATAGAGGCGCACCCAGGTCGCCTTATTGTCATTCATGATCACCGCGACCTCTCCGTTTTCCGCGGCTGCGATGGAGTGAATCGGGAGCATGGTATGAATGGTTCCCATAAGCCCCTTTGTATTCATGACATAGACGTAATACCCGCCGCGGTTCGCGATCGCGATCACATTGCCGCTCACACTGGTCACAGGCTGCTGCATTTCATAGGATACACTCCATAGCGTATTCCCCCGCTGATCTATGCATCTCGCGCCGCTGCTCCCGTATTGAACGACTTTTCCTCCGAGATTTTCGTATCCTGCTCCGTCTTCCATAGGAAGGACAGCGACCCGCTTCAATTCCGCGCGGGTATATCCTCTGTACATCCAGAGAAGCACGGCCCCCGTAATCACTACCATGAGTGAAATAACGAAGAAAACCGTGCGCCGGTAAACCCTTCTCTGGTGCCGACGGATTTTTTCCCGATAAGAATCCGCCCTGGCTTTTTTCGCTTTTAGCGCAGGGTCTGTCCGTACCCTGACCAGCGTATTCTCCAGCTCCCGTTCCGTGTTACCCTGACCGGAAGTTCCGGGATCCGCCGCAGCCGCGGCGCTCTCCGCCGGACTATCCGGTTTCTCCCCGCTCTGTGCGGCGGAGCCTTCTCCCGGAGAATCCACAAAAACAGCCGGTTTTTCCCCGGTTTTCCCCCCGGACTTCACGGGACTTTTCGCTCCTTCGTCCGCGGAGGTTTTCCCCCCGGACTTCGCAGGGTTTCTCTTTCCTTCGTTCGCGGCGGGTTCCGACGCCGGGCCGCTGTCTGCCGCAATGAGCCCTTTCCCGGGCTCTTCTTCAGTTCCGGGATGATTTTCCGCGGTGCTCTCCTGGCGGCGGTTCCCTTCTGCCGCGGGAGCGTCCGTACCGGCATTCTTCGCGCGGCGTTTTGTTTCTGCTCCGGGGAAATCCGCGGAAGCATTCTCAGCGCGGAACTCTGTTTCTGCTCCGGGAAATTCCGCGGAAGCATTCTTAACGCGGAATTCTTCTGTAGATCCTCTCTCGTTTTCTATATTCAGTTTGGAAGATTTCGACGTCCCTGTCCCTGCGGGCGGGCTCTGCATAGTTTTTTCTTCCATAGGTCCTTCCGGCTATTTCTTTTTCTGACTTTTTCTTTTT
>JAUNJS010000045.1:0-3929 GCA_030533125.1 Eubacteriales bacterium
TCTCCGCGGGCGCTTCCGCCCCGCCGGAGGCCGCGGGCGTCTCCGCCGCCTCCGGCTCATCCGAATAGAGTGTGTCTACGGAGATCGCATGCAGCGGCGCGTAGTCTTCCACCGGGTTGCCGCGCACATCGAGGTACTGCAGCGACTGCAGAGACTGCAGGGGCGAAAGACTCTTGATTTCATTGTTCTGGAGCTCGAGATCCCTGAGCAGGTGCAGGCCTTCGAGGGGACTGATGTCCTGAATCAGGTTGTCCGAAAGGTACAGGCTCTCCAGGGCAGTGAGCTCCTGCAGAGGCTTCAGGTCTTTGACCCTGTTTCCGCCGAGCATCAGGAGGGAAAGCTCCTTCATGCCGGACAGGACACTGATGTCGCCGATCTCGTTGTTCCACAGATTCAGCTGCTTGAGCTTTGTCAGTCCGGCGAGCGGTTTCAGGTCGGAGATCTCATCGCTGTACAGGGTGAGCACCTCCAGATTCGTCAGCTGACCCAGCACGGTGATGTCCTGCGGATGATTCCCGCCCAGATGCAGGATCCCGAGTTCTTTCAGATTCTCCAGGGGTTTGAGATCCGTGATCTCGTTGTCCTCCAGATACAGCTGGGTCAGCCCGGTCAGGGTCTCCAGCGGCTGAATGTTCGTGATCTGGTTATTCTGCAGGTACAGGCGGCGCAGCGATGTCATCTCCCGCAGCGGCAGGATATCCGTGATCTCATTGTCGTCCAGGCAGAGTCCTTCCAGCCCGGTAAAGGCCGTGATGGGAGTGATGTCCCGGATTCCGTTTCCGGTCAGATCCACACTTACCAGCGAGGGGAAACGGGACAGGACGGAAAAATCCGTCATGCCCGCATTGGACAGATCCAGATACGTGATCTCCCGGAGATCCTGCTCCGTGATCGCGCCCTCCGGGCGCTCGAGCGCGTCCCGGACCGCCTGTTCCACTGCCGCGTTCTCCCACTGCAGCGAAGGTTCCTGCTGCGCAGTCCCGGTTTCCTGCGCGTTCTGCTCCGCCGGCGTCTGCGCGGAAGGCTGCCCTTCCTTTCCGGCGGCCGGTTTCTCATCCTTCCCGGTTTCTCCTGTTCCGGTTTCCTTCTCTCCCTCTCCCTGCTGCAGGAAAGGCAGTCCGCCGGAAATAGACGGATCGGGCATACGCTTTACGATCTGCGGAATCAGGAGAATCAGGAGCACGACCGGGATCAGGACCAGCGCGAGCATCGGCAGGATTCCTCTGCGCTTCTTTCCTTTCTGTCTCGCCCGGTTTCTTCTGCCTGCGCTTTCATATTCTTCCGCGCCCGTCTCCTGCGCGCTTCTCCTGTTCCGGCTTTCTCTCCTCTCCCGGCGCCGGCTTCTCTCCTGTCCGGATTCTTCTTCGCAGCTGTCCCTTACGGGAGCCGCCTCCGGGAATTCCTCTTCAAACCGCGCGTCCAGCTCCTCCCAGCCTTCCGCGCCGCTCCCGTCCGTCCCGGGCTCCGCGTCCTGTTCTTCTTCCGGGAAGCGCTCCGCGCGCGGTTCCGGAACGGGGATCTGTGTCTTTTCCTCGAAGTCATCCCTCTCTTCTGCCGCTGCTTCCTCCACCGCCGGCGCGGGATTCTGCCGGTCATCGGCGCTCTCGCGGGGCAGACTGTTTCTGTTCCGTCTCCCCTCGTCCGCCGGATCCCCGGAGCCTCTGCGCTTTTTAGCGCCCATCATGGGGACACTGTTATCCCGGCCGCATCGCGGACAGACCGGAATTCCGTCTGTCAACTCCGTCCCGCAATATCCGCAATACTGAATCTGTTCTGCCATTCTCTTCGTTCCCTTCCTTGTTTGAACAATCCAACCCTTTCCGGCTCCATTTCATAGTAGCACAAACATGCCCCGGAAAGAAGAAAAATGTATGAAAATCACTTGTCGGAATCATGAACAATAAAAATGAAAAACACCTGGCAGCGGGATAAACTGCCAGGTGTTTTTCAAGGGATGTTACAAGATGCTTAGGGGGTAATCTATCAGCAAAGTGCAGAGCACTCAGCCAATCCTGTCCGGCGCCCGGATGTCTGAAAAGCAGATCCGGGCGATTTATAATAACGGGACATATATTGTCTCGTCTCATATATTATTACGTTATATTACGGTAATTTGTATTACGTCAATTCTGTCTTTTTTGAATTTTCTCAATTGCTGCCCGGAAACAGGTTTTTCTGTTTGATGTGCAAATGATAGCACGGTGCAGGGTTTGTGTGTAGATCATTTTTTGACAAAGATTATGCCTTTTTTGACTTCTTTTAAAAAAATATCCTTGCAGTTCCATTTCTGTACTGCTATGATTCTGTCAACAAGCATTCATTATTTCATTAAAAACACTGAGATATTCTGATTCCGGATCAGGCGGAGGGCGAAAATGGCGGACAGGCACATCTTCATACCCAAATACGAACTGCTCAACAGGAACATCTCTGTTGAATTCCGCACTAACGGGGCCTATATCCCTGCGCACTGGCATTCCGCGCTCGAAATCACCTACCTGCTCGACGGGCACGCGGAACTTACCACCGAGGGGATTTCCCACACCATGGTAAAAGGCGAATTCAGCGTGGTGGACGCGGGGAAGATCCATGAATTCTACTGTCCGCATGAATATATGCAGCTCGTCATCTACATCGACAATGAATACATCGCCTCCTTTACGGAAAACCGCCGGGATTATCTGATTCTGTGCGACAGGACCGAGGTGACGGAGGACCTGGTCGAGCCTTACCTGCGGATCTGCACCAGCCTGGGAGAGCTGGTGCAGCTGTGCATCAACCACCCCTTCGGCTACCGTGTCCAGGGCGAGTCTCTGATCCTGGGCATTCTCTTCGAACTGCTCTCCCGCTTTTCGATTCCGCTTTCCCGGGACGATCTGCCGGAGCCCTCCAAAGACCAGAAACGGATCAAGGAGATCGTCTCCTATATCGAGGCCAACTACGACCGCCCGATCACACTGGAGGAAATATCCCGCCGCTTCGGCCTCAGCAGCGAGTATTTCAGCCGTTTTTTCAAAAACAAAATAGGGATTTCATTTAAAAAACATCTGAACCAGGTGCGGCTGTCGCACATTTACCATGACCTGTGCAGTTCCGACGCGCCCATCATGGAAATCGTGGAGCAGCACGGCTTCACCAATTACAAACTGTTCAACCGCATGTTCCGGGAAGCCTACGGGACGACCCCGCGCGACCTCCGCAGACTGATTGCGAAAATAGAGGAGTAGGTCTGTTGTTACTGTCTCCGCACAGTATTCTTTCCGCATAAACAGCACAGAGGCGGTTCTGCCCCCCTCCGCCTCCGACCGGACCGCTGCAGCCGCGTGGCGGAAATCCACTGCGCGGGCTGCGCAATAAAACGCGTCAAAAAAACACGTCAGATAAACACGGAAAACATCGCATCAAAAAAAGCGTAAAAAAAGATGCGCGCGAAGCGCACATCGATGATGGAGAAAAAAAGAGATGACAACGAATGCCGACGCAAGAATATTTCTGATCGCGGACCATCATTTCGGGGACGAGGATATCCGTCTGTACGAGGAGCGTCCGTTTGAGAATACAGAACAGATGGACCGGGAAATGATCTGCCGTTGGAACGCTGTCGTCCGGGAGCGCGATCTGGTGTGGCATCTGGGGGATTTCTGCGCGGACGGACCGGACCGCTGCCGTGACATTCTCGCCCGGCTCCACGGCAGAAAGCGCCTTATCATGGGAAATCATGACAGATATCTGACGGCGGCCGGATGGCGTGCGGCCGGCTTCGAGGAATGCTACGACCTGCCGGTTCTCTTCCGCGGTTTCTTCCTTCTCTCCCACGAGCCTCTGTACACCTGCCGCAGCATGCCCTACGCGAATCTGTTCGGCCACGTGCACGGTGCGCCGGCCTATACGACCGTCAGCGCGCGCAGCGCCTGCGTCAGCGCGGAGCG
>JAUNJS010000045.1:3939-13479 GCA_030533125.1 Eubacteriales bacterium
TCGACTACACGCCCGTCCTTCTGGAGGAACTGGTGCGGAGAATGCGGGCCGCCGCCCAGTAAAGAAGGGTCCTCTTTTCTTCCGCACCTTCTCCGGACCGCGGAATTCCCGGCGCGCTGATATGGCTTCCGCTTCTGCTCAGCGAGGAATAGATCCGGCGCGCACAGACGTCACTGCGCCGCAGCCAGGAGCTGCTTCGTATATTCCTCCTGCGGGTGGTCATAGACCGTCTCCACATCCCCCTGCTCCACGATCCTGCCCTTTTTCATGACGAGGACGCGGTCGCAGAGCTGGTAGACGACATTCAGGTCGTGGGAAATAAACAGATAGCTGAGGTTCAAATCCTTCTGCAGATCCTTTAACAGCTGGAGAATCTGCGCCTGGATCGTCACATCCAGCGCGGAGACCGGTTCGTCCGCGATAATAAACCGTGGTCTGCGGATGAGCGCCGCCGCGATGCTCACGCGCTGCCGCTGTCCGCCGGAAAGCTCAGAGGGTTTTGCAGACAGACACTCCGAGGGAAGCTCAACCCGCTCGAGCATATCCCGCACGCGCCGCTTTCTCTCCGCCGCGTCATATTTGCCGAAAATCCGCAGAGGCTCCTCCAGAGACCACTCCACGCTGTACGCGGGATTCAGCGAACTGTAAGGATCCTGAAACACGATCTGCGGACGCTTTGTGTAGTGGATGATCTGTCCCTTTTCCGGCTTTACCATGCCGAGCAGCATCCGCGCCAGCGTGGATTTTCCCGTCCCGCTCTCGCCGACAAGGCCCATAATTTCCCCTTCGCGCACATAAAAATCCACATCGTGCAGCACTTCCTGGTACGCGCCCCGTTTCCAAAGCATGCCTTCTGTGCGGTATCCGCCGCTGACATGATCCACCTTCACTACCAGACCTTCGTTCTCCGCCATCTCCGGGTTTTTCCTCCTCTGCCGCGTTTTTTCCATGTTTTCCCGGTGTCCGCGGATTCACCGGATACACTGCCCCGCGTTTCCATGCATCGCATAACCGGTAAACGCTTACCGGCACAGACTGCGCTCTGTACGATGAACGCAGCCTGTCACGTCTTTCTCAGCCTGTCTTCTCTGCCTGTAAAAGGAGATCCGGATCTCCCTTTCCGGGTCTCGCCTGAAGCCGCGCCCGGCTGGGAATGCATTCGATCAGATGCTGTGTGTAGGGATGCTGCGGATTGTAAAAAATCTCATCCGTGGAGCCCTCCTCTACGATCAGTCCCTTCTGCATGACGGCGACCCTCCTGCAGAGCTTTCGCACGACATTGAGATTGTGGGAAATGAACAGCATGGAGATCCCGTAGTCCCGGTTCAGCTTACTGAGCATGACCAGGATCTGTGCCTGAATCGTGACGTCCAGAGCGGTAGTCGGTTCGTCCAGGAGCAGAAGGCTGGGTTTGGAGACACAGGCCCCCGCGATCATCGCGCGCTGCAGCATGCCTCCCGAAAGCTCGTGGGGATACTTTTCATAGACGCTCTCCGGATCCGGGAGCTCGACAGCCGCCAGCGCTTCCAGGGCCCATTCCTTCCTCTGCTGCGCGGAGACCTTTGAATGGATCACAAGCGCTTCCTCGACCTGCGGGCCGATTTTCATCAGGGGATCCATGGCGCTCATCGGTTCCTGGAAGACCACCCCGATCGTTTTTCCCTGGATCCTGCGCAATTCGCTGCGTTTCGCGTGGAGCATATCCTTGCCGTCGACCAGGATTTCCCCGGAATAACTGCATTTTTTTCTCGGCAGAAGGCCGGCTACGCTCATGGCTGTGACAGACTTGCCCGACCCGGATTCCCCGACCAGGCCCAGAATCTCACCGTCCTCGATTTTCAGGGAGATCCCGGCGACCGCTTCGCGGTCCCGGTTGTGGAACTTGACATGGAGATCCTTGATTTCCAGCATCAGGCCACCCCCTTTTCTTTTTCCAAGTGCTGCAGCCCCTCGCCGATCAGGCTCACGCCGAATACCAGGAGCGCGATGATGCTGCCGACGCTGATGGCGTACCAGGGCGCGGAACGGAACATTCCCTGCGCCTCCGAGAGCATATATCCCATGGAAACATCCGGCGGCATCACGCCGATGCCGAGGAAGCTCATGCTGGCCTCCGCGAGAACCGCGTTGTTGAAGCCGATCGTGAGCGCGGGCAGGAGAACCCGGAAGGTGTTGGGCAGCATGTGCACAAACAGAATCCGGAAGCTCGACGCGCCCATCAGGCGGGCGCTGGTAATATAATTGATTTCCCTCTGGGAGGCAAACGCGGTCCGCATGACTCTGGCGTAGCTGGGGATAAATACAATTCCCAAGGCAACGATCACGTTGTATTTGCCCGGACCGAGGATACTGATGATGACAAGCGCCAGCAGGATGCTCGGAAAAGCGGTCAGGGCGTCATTCAGGCGCATCAGGATCTCGTCCACGATCCCGCCGAAATAACCCGTCACCGCGCCGATCAGGGTGCCGAATCCGCTGCCGATCAGGATGGTCGCCAGAGAGATCATGAGCGTCGTGCCGGATCCCTGCATGACGCGGCTGAAAATATCGCGTCCGAACTTGTCCGTGCCGAACAGATGCGCGGCGGATGGACCCTGGAGCTTCGCGCGGCTCATTTTTGTCGGGTCATAAGGGGTATAGAAATGGCCGATGATGATCCACGCCAGGATCACGCCCGCGATCAGGATTCCCGCGACCAGATACCCGTTGCATTTCTGTCGTATTTTCTCTTTCATGCGCGGCCTCCCAGTCTCAGGCGGGGATCAATCCCCTGGTTGATCAGGTCGGCGATCGTCCCGGACAGAATGACCCAGAACGCGAGGATGACTACCAGCGCCTCCACAACGGGGTAATCCCGGTTGGAGATCGACGCGACCAGAAGGCGGCCCATTCCGGGAACGCCGAATACCTGTTCCACGACAATCCCGCCGCCCACGATTTCCGCCATGGTCTGCCCCAGGAATGTGACCGTCGGGACAAGGGAATTCTTAAAGACATGATAGCGGAGGACGCGCGACCGGTCATTTCCGCGCGAAATCGCGGTCCGGACATAGTCCTTTTCCATTTCTCCCACGATCGTGCTCCGCATCATGCGCACACTCATCGCGATCCTGGGAATCGCCAGACAGACGGCGGCAAACAACAGATGGTAGAGCGCGCCGCCAAAATCACTCTTTATATTCGGGAACTCTCCGGGTGTGAACCATTTGAGTACAATCCCGCACAGATAGGACACGAGAATGCTCAGGAAAAACGCCGGCACGGACATGCAGAGCTGATTGAATACCGTGTGGAGCCAGTCCAGACGGCTCCCGGAGAGCTGTGCCGCGAACAGTCCCAGCGGCAGGGACAACAGGACAATGAGCACAAAACTCATCAGGACCATACAGACCGTGACCTGGAGCTTCGGCAGGATCAGGGACATCACCGACTGGCGGTAGCTGTAGGAGATCCCCAGATCCCCCGTGACAAACCCGGTGAGCCACCGGGCATAACGCACCAGAAACGGCTGGTCAAGACCGAGCTGGTGCCGCATCAGCGCAAGACTCTCGGGTGTCGCGCTGGTGCCCAGAATCGCCTGTGCCGGATCGCCGGAGATCATCTGAAAAGCCGTGAAGGCCAGAAATGAGACCAGCAGCATGGTCAGAAGAAGCGCTGCAACGCGCCGCAGTACATATTTCAATCGGAAAACTCCTTTTCTGTATCCTTAGGATTGCCACGCAGATAAATGCTCCGTCCGGCGTGTCTTTTTCTCCGGTCTCACAGGGCGGGATTCAGTTACATAGCCCGCTATGCGCCTTCATCCCGCCCTGCAATCTCGAAGAAAAATCCTACGCCGGCTGACTCATTTATTTATGCGGCCATCCTTAGTTCCCCTGAATCCATGTTTCCGCACAGATCTTTCCGGATAAAATCTGATCGGGTACGATCCGGAACCTGAGGGTCTCTGAAGTTACATTTCAGACCGCCATGAAACTTGAGATGGCTTTGCGTGGTTTTCAACGCAAAAACCCGGGATTAACGGCGGAAATCCCGTCGCGTACAGCGATGACAAAGCTGTGCTTTGCGGAGCGGGATTTCCGCAGCCGTGTCAGAATCAATCAGTCCGCTCACTCCCATTTGAGTGTGGAGACATCCAGCACATAGAGAGGATAGAAGGTCAGGCCGGTCAGACCCTTGCGGACGGCAACCAGATCGGCCATATCCTGTACATACACGCTGGCCGCGTTTTCCGTCAGGTTCTTTTCCATCGCCTTGTAGATCTCCACCTGCTCGGCGTCGTCGTAGCAGGTGATCGCCTTCGCGAAGAGCTCGTCATACTCTTCGTTCTTGTAGTTGATAAAGTTGTTGCCTGCTTCGGAGGTGAAGCGCTCGAGAAGGCTTCTGGCCGTCAGCGGATCCGCAGTGAGACCGATTACAGTCGCCTCAAATTTGCGCCCGCTGTACACCTCGTCCAGCCAGGTCTGCCACTCGACAGGCTTTAAGGTCGCGTTGATGCCGATCTCCTTGAGCTGCTCGGCCATGACCTCGGCAGTGTCCACATGCGGCTGGTAGTTGGAGGGAACCGTGATGGTCATGGAGAAGCCGTCCGGATATCCTGCCTCCTTCAGAAGCTCTTTGGCCTTTGCCTGGTCGGTCTCATAGTAATCCACGAGGCTCTCGTCAAAATACTTGGTGAACGCGGGGAAGACGTTGGAACCGATCAGAAAGCCCAGTCCGTCAAACGCCATATCCAGGACGTCCTGTCTGTTGACCGCGTAGCACATCGCCTGGCGCACACGCACATCATCAAACGGCTTCTTCGCGTTGTTCAGGTACAGAGCCTGCACCAGGTTCATGGTGCCCGTCTCGATGTTGAATTCCGCCTCATCCAGCTCGGCAGTCTGGATCGAGGTCATGTGGGAGACCAGATCATAGGCGCCGCTGTTGAGTCCGTTGATCAGGGCATCCACCTTCTCATTGATCTTATAGGTCACTTTGTCAATATTGGCAGGCGTTCCCCAGTAATCGGCAAATCTCTCGAGCACAACGGATTCCAGCGCGGTGCGGGAAACAAAACGGTAGGGACCCGTTCCGACCGGCGCGGTGTCCTGCTTGTCGTAGCCCTCGGGAATAATGGCCAGTGTCAGAAGGGACATGAGCTCCGTATTGGGCTCGGTGAGGGTCATCACCAGCTTGTTGTCCCCGTCCTTTTCGAGCTTGTCGATGCAGGCCAGACCTGTGCGGGTCTGCGCGTTCACCTGCTCATCCTCTTTGCAGCGGGTGATGGAATAAATCACGTCGTCCAGGTCCACAGCTTCTCCGTTGTGGAACTTGATCCCTTCGCGCAGGGTGAATGTGTAGGTCTTTCCATCCTCGGAAATCTCGATCCCGGAAGCCACCGCGGGGATCGTATTGCCGGTGGAATCATATTTCACGAGGCCTTCAAAAACATTGAACATAACCTCTTTGGTGCCGGCGGCAACTGTGTAGTGCGGATCAAGGCTCTGGTCAAGGTCCTGCGGGATCCCGATCACGATCTCATTGTTCTGCGCGTGTTTTCCCGCAGCCGCCGCAGTCTCCTGCGCAGCCGCCTCCTGCGTGGCCGCAGGAGCTTCCTGAGCTTCCTGCCCGGCCGCGTTTTCCGCGGCTGCAGGAGCAGCCTCGCCGCCGGAAGTGCCGCCGGAGGTCTTGCCGCCGCAGCCCGCCAGCATGGAAACCGCCATCAGCGTCCCCAGTACAAGTGCCAGAATTCTCTTTTTCATTAAGCGCTCCCTTTCTTTTTCCTTCCGCGCGTGCGCCTGTGTGATGTCCCCGCCTGCCTGAAGAAGCCGCTTCAACCCGCCGGAAAGCCCGTTCTGAAAAACGTTTTTTTATAAACGTTTCTTTTGTTCTGCCGGGCAAATCCGTCCGGAAAGCCATCGCTCTGTCCCCCGGAAAAGCCTTCCGGAAAGCCATCGCTCTGTCCCCCGGAAATCTCCGGACACAGCAAAGGCGCTTCCCCTGTCATGCGGAAAACACTGCCTGCGCGAAAGGTCCTGAAATAAAAAAAGATGAAATTGTCCAAGCATTCGGGAAAAAGCGGGACGAACGTCCCTCATCAGAATATGGGGTGTCTTTTTGAAAAAAGACCGCAGTAAGCCTGCCCGCAGCAAAAATCCGTTTTCGCACCGCGCCGTCCCCGGACCGATCCTCCCATTACACGCTCCCTTCAAAGTCGCATATGGGCACTGCCTGTTTCAGGTCGTTCCTTCAGAAACCCCGTCCGTCCGCACGACGGATTCCGCACAGGTTTCTTCCGGACGCCTCTTGTCCGAAATCGCGGGATGCCTCCCCGAAGCCGCGTCTTTCAGCCGCGCGCCTGTACCGGGAGACGTCTTTTTCTGCCGTTTTTCATGATGCATTTTCCTTTGAATAATGCTCATAGGCAAGGTAGCACATTTGTTGGATTTTCGCAATCAAATACACAAAAAAGAACCAAATGGATTTAAAAAAATACAGTGTTTTCCGTCTGCGGAAAAACATTGACGAACCCGTCTGTCTTCGGTTAAAATACTTCTTTATTGTATTCTTTCCATGTCCGGCATATTGTTTATGCTGTTTCACGCTCGGTAAAAACTGTATTCATTAAAACTGTTTCATCTATTATGCAAAACCGCGCTGCGCGCGCCGCGGCCGCGCAGCCGGATTGACCACGGGAGGATATCATGCAGATCGGGTTTGACAATGAAAAATACCTGCAGACACAATCCAGCCACATCCAGGAGCGGATCGCCCAGTTCGGCGGCAAGCTGTACCTGGAATTCGGCGGCAAGCTGTTCGATGACTTTCACGCCTCGCGTGTCCTGCCCGGATTCGCGCCGGATTCCAAGATCACGATGCTCAAAGAGCTGCGGGAACAGGTCGAGATCGTCGTCGCGATCAACGCGGCGGACATCGAGAAAAACAAGGTGCGCGGCGATCTGGGCATCACCTATGACATGGACCTGCTGCGCCTGGTGGACGCCTTTACGTCCAACGGCCTCCTGGTGGGCAGCATCGTTCTGACCCGCTTCGCGGCGCAGCCCTCCGCTATCGCCTATGAGAAAAAGCTCAAGGCGCTCGGCCTGAAGGTCTACCGGCACTATCCGATCCCCGGCTATCCCTCCAATATCCCATTGATCGTCAGCGACGAGGGCTTCGGCCGCAATGACTACATCGAGACCAGCCGTCCGCTGGTCGTCGTGACGGCGCCCGGCCCCGGCAGCGGCAAAATGGCCACCTGCCTCTCCCAGCTCTATCACGAGAACAAGCGCGGAATCAAGGCCGGTTACGCCAAATTCGAGACCTTCCCCGTCTGGAACCTGCCGCTGGGCCACCCTGTCAATCTCGCCTATGAGGCCGCGACCGCCGATCTCGACGATATCAATATGATCGATCCCTTCCACTACGAGGCATACGAAAAGACCGCCGTCAACTACAACCGGGACGTCGAAGTCTTCCCTGTACTCAACGCGATCTTTGAAAAAATCCAGGGCGTCTCACCCTATAAATCCCCCACCGACATGGGGGTCAACATGGTCGGTTTCTGCATCAGCGACGACGAGGTCTGCCGGCAGGCCGCGAAGCAGGAAATCATCCGCCGCTACTGCCAGGCGCTGTGCGAACACCGCAAAGGCAATGCCTCCGAAGAGCCCGCGTTCAAGATCGAGCTTCTGATGAAAAAAGCCAAAATCTCCGTCAGCGACCGCCCTGTCATTATGGCGGCCAATGTCCGCCACGAAGAGACAGGCGGCCCTGCGGCCGCCATGCAGATGGAGGACGGCACCATCCTCACAGGGCGAACCACTTCCCTGCTGGGCGCTTCCAGCGCGCTGCTTCTGAACGCGCTCAAATACCTCGGGAACATCCCGGAGAGCGTCAAACTGCTCTCCCCTGTCATGATTGAGGCAAGCCAGAACCTCATGGTCGACCATCTGGGCGAGCGGAACCCCCTGCTCCACCTGAACGAGATCCTGATTATCCTCGCCATCGCCGCCGTGGAGGACGAAAACGCCAAAAAAGCGCTGGACGCCCTCCCGCTTCTGGCGGGGCTCGACGCCCACTCCTCCGTCATTCTCTCCCAGATTGACGAGGGCGTCTTCAAAAAACTCGGCGTCAACCAGACCTGCGAGGCCCGGTACGAGAGCAAAAAGCTGTACCACCGACAGCGCTTTGTCAGGTGACGCGCCTGCCGGTCCATATTATCCGATACATCTTACATCTATATCCGGGACGGTTCCGTCCGCGGCGCTCCGACCCCGAAGGTCCTGCTCCGGGACGGAGCCGTCCGCGGCGTTGTGACCCAGAAGGTCCTGCTCCGGACGGTTCCGTCCGCGGTGTCTATGGTTTCGAAGTTCCTACTTCGTAACAGTCCCGTCCGCATCGATTCCGGTCCCGAAGGAGATGTCGCGCATGTGCTGCAGCACCTGCTCCCTCTCCCATTCGTTTTCAGGTTCTTCCGTATAGAGTCCGTACTGCGTACAGGGAATAAAGCGGGTGCCCGCAAGTTCCACCTTCTCGTCCGGGTCCGCGGGCAGCCGCAATGTCAATTCCGCCATTCCGCTCATCAGATCCTCGCCGTTGAACCAGAAATTCCCGAGACTGTAGAATACAGGGGCGCCGTCGACGAACTCCACCCCCTGCAGGACATGCGGGTGCGTCCCGATCACGGCGTCCGCCCCGGCATACACCAGGTTTTCCGCCATCTCCCTTTGCTCCGCCGTGTAGTACTCCAGATACTCATAGCCCCAGTGCACGCTGGCGATGACAAAATCCGCCTGTTCCGCGGCTTCGCGCACTGCCGCGTAAAACGCCGTCGGATCATAGCACCCGAGAATGCCCGGAGAATCCTCGTCCGCGGGCGTCGTCCAGATCGTATCCTCATGTTCCTCGGCACAGGACGCCGCCACATAGGCGATCTTTCTGCCGCACAGTTCAAAATAGACCGGCGCCGCTGCCTCCGCGAGGTTTTTCCCCGCTCCCACCCGCCGGATTCCCGCATCGTCCAGCGTCTTCAAGGTGTCCAGGAACGCGTCCCGCCCGTAGTCGTTGATGTGATTGTTCGCCGTGAGCACGATGTCCACACCCAGCGTCTTCAGATTATCGACCCGCGACGGATCCGCGCGGAATGTGAACGATTTTGCCGACGGCTCGCCGCGCGTGCTGTAGGTAAACTCGTTGTTGAGCATAAAAATATCAAATCCGCGCATATCCCTGATCGTTTTTTTCGAAAAACAATCCCGGATCCCGTTCTTTTTGCGGTCCAACTCCGCTGTGGTTTCCCATCCCTCGGACAGATTCAGATCCCCCGCAAATCCCAGCGTGACGAAGACATCCTCTGCCTGTTCATCCTGTTTCTTCTTTCCCCCCGCCTCTGCAGTGACCGCAGAGATCCTGAAGAGGAGAAAACAGACGGCTGCCGCGCAGCAGATCCATGTGCGGAACAATTTTCTTTTCATTTTCTGCCTTTTCCATTTCGGTTCGGTGCCATGCCCGGGCATGGTGTCCTGCAAAAGATTTCGTGATGCGTAAAAAAACATG
>JAUNJS010000283.1 GCA_030533125.1 Eubacteriales bacterium
GAAAACCTTCAGACTGATCGCTCTGGATATGGACGGGACACTTCTGCGGAAAGACAAGACGCTCCATCCGGACACGGCGGGAGATATCGCCGCCGCGTCCGCCGCGGGGATCGAGGTCGTGTACTGCACCGGACGCTCTCCGGTGGAGCTTTTGCCCTATCGCGAGGCGCTGCCGTCCGTTCGCTACGCGGTTGCCCTGAGCGGCGCCTGTGTCTGTGACCTCGGGGAAACGGCCTCCGGCAGGACGGAGAAAACCGGGGCTGTTTTCGAGCGCCGGATCCCGCAGGAGACGGTGCTCCGTCTGGTGGAGGAGGCGGACCGGTTCGGCGCGATGGTTCATTTTCTGATGGACGACCGCTCCGTTGTCCGCGCGGATCTCATCCCGCGCATGACAGAGTTTCATATGGCGCAGTATCAGCAGCTGTACGAAAAGGTCGCGACCGGCGTCCCGGACATGACCGCGGAAGCGCGAAAATACAACGGCGTCCACAAGGTGAATACATATTTTCGCAGCGCGGCAGACCGCGACATGGCGTACGCCGCCCTGCGGGAGCTGCCTCTGAGTTTTGTGTTTACGGAAGAGACCATGCTGGAAGCCACTTTGGGGGGCGTCAGCAAGGCGGAGGGCCTCTGCGCGCTCGCGCGGCACCTGGGAATCCCCATGCGGAGAACCATGGCGGTCGGGGACTCGGAAAACGATCTCGCCGCGCTCGAAGCCGCGGGCTTTTCCGTCGCCATGGGGAACGCGGAGAAAAAGGTGACCGCGCTCTGTGACGCCGTGACGGACGACAACGAGCACAACGGCGCCGGAAAGGCGATCCGGAGGTATTGTCTGCAGTCCCCTTCCGGCCCGGATTTTGAAACGGGTAACGGACCGGATTCCGGGACAGACAGCACTTCGGATTCCGGGACAGGTTCCGGTCCTGTGCCGGAGACCGGCACCGGTCCGGACGCGGAGATCCCGATCGTACGGGAGTGCTGCGGGGTCCTGCTGTGCGGAGGAAAAAGCCGCCGCATGGGGCGCGATAAAGCCCTCCTCCCCTGGGGAAACGGTACTTTCCTGCAGGCGGTCGCGAATACACTGGATATGTTTATGGAAAAATACCTTTCCGTCGCTTCTGAAGCTCCGCGAAAGGAAGGGCTTTCTCCCGACTGGATCGTCCTGCCGGACCGCGTCCCGGACTGCGGGCCGATCGGGGGAATCTACACAGCCCTTTCCGTCTGCTCCGCGGAATGGGCGGCGGTGGTTTCCTGTGATATGCCCGCGGTCGGGGAGAGTCTGATCCGGGTGCTGATGGCGGACAGAACGGACGAAGCGGAGATTGTTTATCCCGTGACAGCGGACGGGCGTCCGCATCTGACCTGTGCCCTGTACAGAAAATCCGTCCTGCCTGTCCTGGCACAGCAGATCCGTGCGGGGGATTACCGTCTCCGCGCGCTTCTGGACCGGTGCAGGTCAATCGCCGTCCCGCTGGATGAAGAGCGGGATCTTCCCCTTGCGGGGATGCTGGAAAACATCAATACAGAGGAAGATCTGGAGAGAGCACAGACTGCCGCGCGGGAGGACGAAAGGAACGATTCCGGGGAGCAGCCGGCGGATGGATGCAGGGATTTCTGCCTGTGGGAGGACGGAATCCGCATTCAGTGCAGGCTGGATCTCCCGGACGGCTTTCGCTATGCAGGAGCTCCGGACGGATCCTGCGGACCCGGATCCGCAGGCAGCTGCCGCAGGCCTGTCCCTTCGGACGGAACAGCGGGAGAGTCCCTGCCGGAACCTCCGAAAATCCCCCTGCTTGTCATTTTTCATGGCTTTACCGGACATATGGAGGAAGAGCACATCCGGGCGGTGGCCGGGACGGCCAATGCGGCGGGCTTCGCGTCCCTGCGCGCGGACCTGTACGGCCACGGAAGGAGCGGCGGTGTTTTCCGGAACCACACGCTCCTGAAATGGATCGGCTGCGCGCTGACGGTGCTGGATTACGCCCGGACGCTCCCGTTTGTCTCCGGAATCTCCCTCTGCGGTCATTCGCAGGGCGGCCTTCTGGTCATGCTCACGGGTGCGATGGAACAGGAAAACATCGAAGCGATCCTGCCGCTGTCGCCGGCCTGGATGATCCCTGAGACGGCCCGGAAGGGAGAGCTGCTGGGGACACCGTTTGATCCGGGACAGATCCCTGAAAAACTGGAGGCGGGGAAGGGCCTGTGCCTCGGGGACCGCTACGTCCGCGCCGCGCAGATGATCGAGGTGGAGCCGGCCATCCGCCGGTTCCGGAAACCGGTCCTCCTCGTGCACGGGGACGCGGACCTGTCGGTGCCGGTCGAGTATTCTTTCCGGGCGGCAGGATTGTACGCGGACGCGAAACTGGTGACTGTCCCCGGGGACACACATTGTTATGACTTCCATCTTGATCAGGTCACGGAGGCGGTCGGGGACTTCCTCCGGAAGCTGAAAGATCACTGAAAATACATGAGACTGTTATCTGAATGGGCGTGTCCCGCGCGCATTCCGCGGCCGCAGATCCGGATGCCGCGCTTTGAAGTGCGCTTATGACAAAAGGGCGTGTCCCGCGCATATCCCGCGGCCGCATTATGAAGTACAATTCAGGGGGGAGGACAGCAGATGGATTTTGAGACAGTCAACACAAAGCTTTTTGAGTTCCTGGACAGCAGCCCCGTGCCGTTTTTCGCGGTCCGGAATATGAAGAGGATGCTGGAGGACGCCGGCTTTTCCGGGCTGGAGGAGGGACGCGCGTGGGAGCTTGTTCCCGGCGGAAACTATTATGTGTCCAGAAACGATTCCGCATTGATTGCGTTCCGGATCCCGAAAAGGGATTTTACCGGATTTATGATGATGGCGAGCCACTGTGATTCCCCTGTTTTCCGCGTCAAGCCGAACGCGGTGATCACAGTGGAAAAGCGCTATGAGAAGCTGAATGTGGAAAAATACGGCGGCGCGCTGTTCGCGCCCTGGCTGGACCGGCCGCTGTCTGTCGCGGGCCGCGTGGTTGTGCGGACGGAGGAAGGGATCGAGACGAAGCTTGTCAATGTCGACCGCGATCTGCTGATCATTCCGAGTCTCGCGATCCATATGAACCGCGAGGCCAACGACGGGTTCAAATACAATGCGCAGACGGACCTGCTGCCCCTTTTCCGGGAGACGGGGGAGGGAGACGGCAGTTTTCTGTCCCTGATTGCCGAGGAGGCCGGGGTTCAGCCGGACAGGATCCTCGACATGGACCTGTATCTGTACAGCAGGGTGAAGGCAGTACGCGTGGGGCTCAACAGGGAATTTGTCGCGAGCGGACGGCTGGATGACCTGCAGTGTTCGTTCGCGTCCCTGGAGGGCTTTCTGCGCGCGAAGCCGCGGGAGAGCGTGGCGGTGCACTGCGTATTTGACAACGAGGAGGTCGGCAGCGTCACAAAGCAGGGCGCGGGGGGAACATTCCTGTCCGATGTCCTGCACCGGATCAATACAGGTCTGGGACGGAGCGAAGAGGAGTATCTCCGGGCTCTGGCGTCCAGCTTCCTCGTCTCCGCGGACAATGCCCACAGCGTGCATCCGAACCATCCGGAAAAAGCGGATCCTGTCAACCGGCCCGTGATGAACGGCGGAATCGTGATTAAATACAGCGCGAACCAGAAATACACGACTGACGCTGTTTCGGGTGCGGTCTTCCGCGCGGTCTGCAGAGAAGCCGGGGTTCCGTACCAGGTATTTACAAACCGGTCGGACATGATCGGCGGTTCTACGCTGGGAAATATTACACAGACCCGGGTTTCTCTCAATACAGTCGATATCGGCCTGGCGCAGCTTGCCATGCACTCTCCCTGCGAGACGGCCGGAGCGAGGGATACGGCGTATCTGGCGGAAGCCGCGCGCGTGCTGTTCTCCGGGAGCATCCGGAGCGAGGGGGACGGGAAATATGCGCTGCGGTTTTGAGAATGCGCAGGAGCTTTGTGACCGCGGCAGTCCGCACTGAAACGTGTTTTACATGATCGTATAAGATCCGTGTTCCGCACATGGTTTCCGGAGGTTTATTCTCTGTGAATACTTGCCTTTAGGCACTTCAAATGATTTCCTGCGCAAAATAGCAAAATTTCGTGGACGCAGGTTCTGCTTCATGCAGGTCAGATTTAGTAAAAACCCCATGTTCCGCACATGGTTTCCGGAGGGGATCCTATGACATATTCCGTCGGACTGTCATTTCTGTCATTTATAAAACAAACCGTTAAAAAGAATGATCTGAAGAACGGCCGGAAGAGTATTCGGATGAACGTCCATAAGGGAAGGATCTGTCTGTGTTTATGTTTCGCGCTTGCGCTGCCGCTGCTGATGACGCAGAGGGCGTACGCGGCAGGGGATCTTTCCGCTTCCGGGAAGACTTCCGCCGCGGGATCGACCTCCGGAATCACAGAAAATCCGGCCGCTGTTCCGGAGGAGGATCCTTCTGTCACCGGGGAGTCTTCCGCCGCGGGATCGACCTCCGGAATCACAGAAGATCCGGCCGCTGTTCCGGAGGAGGATCCGTCTGCCGCCGGGAGAGAAGCTGCTGTCACCGGGGAGGGA
>JAUNJS010000284.1:0-2788 GCA_030533125.1 Eubacteriales bacterium
GAAAAAAAATAATGAACGCAAAATCAATGAACGGAAAACCAGATAACGTAAAACCAAAAAGTGTAAAACCAGAATAGCGGAACAACCGTTTTTGCTGTTTTTACAGTTTTTTACAGTTTTACAGAATGCAGGATACAGGAGGTTGATTCCGCCTGTTATGGGCGGAGAAATGGAGAGAATCATGTGTGTGGGATTATCGGCAAGAGTAGTGCGTCTGCAGAAGGACGGAACCGCGCTGGTGGACGCCTCGGGCGCCCGCAGGGAGGTTTCCGCGCAACTCCTTGAAGATCTGCTGCCGGGGGACTATGTCATGGTGCATGCCGGCGCGGCGATCGCGAAGATCACCCGGGAAGAGGAAGAAGAGGCGGAAGAGGTGCTGGATGCCCTGTTCTGATAGAGACAGCTGATATTACGAGGGTGTGCCAGATCCGAACACTGTGGGCTTGCCGGGCACCCTGTTCTGATGGAAACAGCTGAAAACGATTTTTATTTTCCGGATGATCTTGAATACGAGGGGATCATGAGTAATATGAACGTGAAAAAAGAAAGTGTCATTGCCCGGGCGAGAGAGATTATCGACCGTTATGAGGGCAGGGAGATCAGGATCATGGAGGTCTGCGGAACGCATACGCACGAGATTTTCCGGCTCGGGATCCGGCAGATCCTGCCTCCGTCGATCCATTTGATTTCCGGCCCCGGATGTCCGGTCTGCGTGACACCGGTCGGATTCATTGACGAGGCTGTTCTTCTCGCCATGGAAAAAGACGCGACGATCTGTACCTTTGGGGATCTGGTCAGGGTGCCGGGATCCGCGAAAAACGCGTCTCTCGCTGCTGCCCGCGCCGCCGGCGCGCGCGTCCAGGTCGTCTATGCCCCGCAGGACGCGGTCGCATACGCCAGGGAGAATCCACAGGAAGAGGTCGTCTTTTTATCTGTCGGATTCGAGACGACGACACCTTCCTCCTGCCTCGCTGTGCGGCAGGCGATGGAAGAGGGGCTGAAGAATTTCACCATCCTGACAGCGAACAAAACCATGCCGACGGCCTATGCGGCGATGAAGGACAGCACCGATGCCTTTTTATATCCGGGACATGTCCACGCCATTACCGGGACCGCCATCTGTGAGGAACTTGCGGCACAGGGGACGAGCGGCGTCGTAGCCGGTTTCACGGCGAAAGAACTGCTGACCGCACTGGCTGTCATCGTGAAAAAAACACAGGAGGGAAAACCCTTCTTTGAGAACTGCTATCCGCGCGTCGTCAAAAGGGAAGGCTCACCCCGGGCACAGCGCCTGGTGGAGGAAATGATGGAACCCTGTGACGCCCGCTGGAGGGGGATCGGCGTCCTGCCTGTGTCCGGCATGCGGCTGCGCGCGCAGTACGCGGACTACGATGCCCGCTGCAGATTCGCGCTGCCGCAGATCGAAGGGCGGGAAAACCCGGCCTGTCGCTGCGGAGAGGTTCTCCAGGGCAGGTGCCTCCCGTCCGACTGCAGAGTCTTCGGGACAGGATGCACCCCCGAGCACCCGGTCGGTGCCTGCATGGTCTCGGGAGAGGGCGCCTGCTCGGCATTCTATCTGTACGGGAACGCGTAAAACGGAGAGGGCGCCTGCCCGGCGTTTTATCTGTACGGGAACGCGTAAACAGGGATGCGGAATTAGGGAGAGAAAATGATTCTTTCATCGCGCGGACGGTGCGGAAAGAACACGGCATGGAGCGTGAAGAGAAATGAGACGGGGAGGCGGTCTCCCTTTCCCCCTGATAAGGAGTAGAGATTATGATCCAGGAAAACGTTACGCTTGCGCACGGCGCGGGCGGAAAACAGACTTCGGAATTGATTGAAAAGGTGTTTCGCGCGCATTTTGAGAATCCGCTTTTTACGCCGGACGATGCGGCGGTACTGCAGGTTCCGGCCGGGAAGCTCGCCATGTCCACGGACGGTTTTATAGTCTCCCCTGCCTTTTTTCCGGGGGGAAACATCGGGAAGCTGTCGATCTGCGGGACAGTCAATGACCTGGCCTGCATGGGCGCGCAGCCGCTCTATATGACCTGTGCCTTTGTGATCGAAGAGGGCTTCCCGATGGCGAAGCTGGAGGAGATTGCCGCAGCGATGGAAAAAACCGCTGCGGAGGCCGGGGTGCAGATCGTGGCCGGGGATACCAAGGTCGCGGGGAAGGGGCAGGTCGACGGCGTTTTCATTACGACGACCGCCATCGGCCGCGTCCTGGAGCAGGTACAGACAGGCGGGGCTCTCGCCAGGCCGGGGGACTGCGTCATTGTCACCGGAGATATCGGCAGACATGGCTGCACCATCCTCCTCGCGCGGGACGAATTCGGCATCGAAGCGGATGTCACCAGCGACTGCGCGCCTCTCTGGAAAGCTGTGCGGAATGTGCTGACAGCCGTCCCGGACACCCATGTCATCCGTGACGCCACCCGCGGCGGCGTCGGTACGGTGCTCTATGAGATCGCCGGACAGAGCGGTGTCGGTTTTTCTCTGGAAGCGGAAAAAATCCCTGTGGATCCCGGCGTGCGCGGCGTCTGCGGAATGCTCGGCCTCGAGCCTCTGTACCTGGCCTGTGAGGGCCGTCTGGTACTGATCGCGCCCGCTGAAAAAAAGGACCTCATTCTGGAAACCCTGCGGGAAAGCCCCTACACGGAGGGCGCCGCCTGCATCGGCACTGTCACCGGGGACCATCCGGGCCGCGTCGTCCTCAACACGGAAATCGGCGCGCAGACGATCCTTCCCCAGCCCGGAAACGAACTGCTCCCGAGGATTTGTTAGGCGC
>JAUNJS010000284.1:2888-4564 GCA_030533125.1 Eubacteriales bacterium
TTTTTTTGTCCGAAACGGCAAATACCCGCAGGTGCTTTTCCTCTTTATGCGGGGTAGAGAAAGGAACCGGGAAAATGAATACACGTGTCGCTGTCATCGCTATCATTGTCGAGAATCCGGAATCGGCCGAGGGCGTAAACAACCTGCTGCATACCTATCGACAGTATATTATCGGAAGGATGGGGATACCCTACCGGGAGAAGAATATCAATATCATCAGCGTGGCGGTCGACGCGCCGGAGCCGGAGATCACGGCGCTCTCCGGAAAAATCGGACGCCTGTCCGGTGTCAGCACCAAAACTGCTTATTCAAAACTGTAAAAAAAAGGCCCGGAACAGACCCTCCTGATTCAGGATTCTGTCCAGGCCTTGATTTTCGCGCGAACCTCCGCGCTTTCTGCCAGTTCCGGCTGGAGGGACGGAAAGGCGTGGCCGAGGTGTTTTCCTTCCGGATAGTAGAGCAGTCTGCAGGGGTGCCCCGCGGCGCGCAACGCCTTCGCATAGCGGAGGGTATACCCTTTCAGAAAATCACTGCCGCTGGAGGTGAGCATCACGGGCGGCAGATGGTTTACGACCTCGGGATGCTCCGGATTTAAATACTGTCGGAAGTCTTTGTCCTTTAAGCGATCGCCGTACAGATCCTTTTTATACACCGCGCCGATGAGATCCGTCCGGGTAGTGTAGAACATCCCGCTGAAGCACACCAGCCCGCGGATTTTCAGCGGGTGGGGAGGACAGCCGAATCTCCCGGAAAGCTCCCCGGAGCGCGCCAGCGCTGTGGCATAAACTGTCAGGAAGGCGCCGGCGCTTTCTCCCGCGACAAATACGCGTCCGGGGTCTCCGCCGTAGCTGCGCATTGTCTTTTTGACGAAGGAAAAACCGGCGCAGAGGTCCGATATCTCCCCGAACGCGTCCGTATCAGTGAGAAGCCGGTATTCCAAGGAGTATACCAGGCAGCCCGTTCCGGCAATCTTCGCGCAGAAGTTTCGGTTGATCTTTCTGGTTCCCGCGAAGAGCCCCCCTCCGTGCACCATGACAATCACGGGAAGCCCGGAGGGCGCCGGCTCTGCCGGGAAATACAGATCCGCTGCCAGCTCCGCGCCGTCAGGCCCGGAATAGGGAAGGTCATCAACTACCCTGAGACCTTCTGGCAGATCCGTGGATTCCTGCCATTTGCGCGCCGTCAGCGCCTCATGCGTCTTTGCGGATTCACTGAGTTTTTTGAGAATGATATTCATTCTGGCCTCTTCTCCTCCCCGATCAAAAGCCGGGGGTCCCATCCTCCATCTGGCCGGTATTTTCCAACCGGCCGGCCGTGGACCGTTCTTCTCCACTCCGATCAAAAGCCGGGGCTTCACCTGGCCGGTATTTTCCAACCGGCCGGCCGTGGACCGTTCTTCTCCACCCCGAGCAAAAGCCGGGGACTTCACCTGGCTGGTATTTTCCGACCGCCCGCCCGGCAGTGGAACGTTCTTTTCCATCCTGATCAAAAGCCGGGGGCTTCACCTGGCCGGTTTTTTCCAACCGGCCGGCCGTGGACCGTTCTTCTCCGCCCCGATCAAAAGCCGTGGGGTTCTACCTGTCTGCATTCTTTAATGCATTATAAAAGCTGAGACAGGCATGCGTCAAGAAAATGGCATGTAATCCCGCTTGATCCGCTTGGTTTCTGTCGGAGTA
>JAUNJS010000285.1 GCA_030533125.1 Eubacteriales bacterium
ATATAACTTTCGAATATATATCTTTCGCGGGAAAACAGAAATAAAAAGAAACAGAAAAAGCGTCTGCCGGTGTGGGAAAGCAGGGGGAAAGTGCATGGGAATGTATCTGCCGGACACCGCGCGGGGCGCGTGGAGAACAGGGAATGCCTAAAAAAATCCCGATGCGTACCTGCATCGGCTGCGGAACAATCCGACCAAAAAAAGAGCTGATCCGGATCGTACTGACACCGGAAGGGGAAGTTGTGATCGACAGAAGCATGCGCGCTAACGGGCGCGGCGCTTACCTGTGCGATGACCCCGCGTGTCTGCAGAAGGCCATCCGGCGCAGGAGTCTGTCAAGGGCATTCCGCACGCAGGTTTCCGCGGAGAGCTGCAGCCGCCTGGAGGCGGAGATGGGAGGTCCGGATGCAGGATAGGGTTTTATCTCTTCTGGGCCTTGCCGCGAAGGCGGGCATGACGGCATCCGGAGGTTTTTCCGCAGAGGAGGCCGTGAAAAGCAGAAAGGCGCGGCTGGTGATCGTAGCGCGGGACGCGCAGGCCAACACCGCGAAAAGAATGACGGATAAGTGTACATTTTATAAAATACCATTCCGCTTCTATGAGACAAAAGAAACACTCGGCCGCGCGGTCGGAAAACAGGACAGGGCATGTATTGCCGTGATGGACCGCGGGTTTGCCGAAAGCATTTTAAAAGTATCCGATGACTCGGGGAAAGGGGGCGGCTGTGGCGAAAATGAAAATCACGGAACTGGCTGAAAAATACCACATCAGCCCCGGGGAGATCCTCGGATTTCTTAGAAGCAAGGGAATTGCTGCAGGGTCAGCGGATATGAGCATAGAGGAGGGCGCAGTCAAGTTGGTATCTGACAAGTTTGAAGAGAGACGGAGCGATTCGGTGGATAAAGCAAAAGCAGCTTCCGCTGCCGCGGGCGAGGGGAAAGCGCCGGAGGCAGAAGACAAAAAAGCTGCGGATGGGAAAAAACTGCCTAAGAAGAAGAAAATCATCATCGTAACCGCCGGGAACACACAGGGGGGGCAGCGCGGCGCCTATTCCAGCGGCAGCGGCGCGTACCACTCCGGAAACGCGGCGCCGGCGTCGGGACGCCAGAGAACCTCCAGGGGACAGGGAAAACCCGGCGGCAGTGCGGCGGGATCTTATACCGGCGGCGCGCGCGGAGGCCAGCAGAGAACCGCAGGCCAGAGTCAGGGCCAGGGCCGGGACGGCGGCGGCCGTGCGGACCGCGCGGGAGCGCGCGGGTCCCGCGGCGGAAGCGGCGCGCCCGGACGCGGAAGAAGCCAGGCACAACCGGTCCATAAGCTGATCAAGCCCACAATCCGTCAGACACAGATGGAGGTGGATTTCCATAAACCGGTGCAGCAGCCGCGCAAGTCCGAAGCTGTGAAGAAGGCGGAGGAAGCGGCGGCAGCGGCAGCGGCAGCTGCGGCGGCGGAAGCACAGGCATCCGCTGTGCAGGAAGCGGCCGCGGAAGCCTCCGCGGCGCAGGTCTCCTCGGTGCAGGAGTCTGCGGCACAGGCGGCGGTACAGGCTTCGCCGGCGCAGAGCCCCGCGGCAAAGTCCGCGGCGGAAACCGCTCCGGCAAAAGAGCCGGAAACAGCTGCTGCCCCTGCAAAGGCGCCTGTTTCCAGAAAGGCGGAGCCGGTTTCGAAGGAGACTTCGAAAGAATCTTCGAAAGAAAAGAAGGCCGCGGTTTCCGCGGCGGAGCAGGCTCCTTCACCGGCCGGAACGGCTGCGAAGGAAACCGCCGGCGCGGATGCTTCTTCCAGAAGGCAGAGGGGCGGGGAAGCCCGCGGCCAGTCTGCCCAGGGAGGACGCGGACAGAGGAATGCGCAGGAAGGACGCGGCGGACGCGGAGAGGGCGGACGCGGCGGACGTGACGGACGCGACAGCCGCGACGGGCGCGACAGTGCCGCCGGCGGCAGGTCCGGCCAGGGCGGCGGCTCTCCCAGAGGCGGATCCGGCGGACGTCCCGGCGCGCCCCAGAAGGGCGGATCCGGCGCGAAGGGCGGCGGCCCCGCCAAAGGAGGCGCCGGTACCGGCCGTGCGGAAGGAGAAAAGCGCGGTTCGGACAAGAGCCGGAAACAGGGCTATCAGGACCGCGACCGCAGATCCAGAAAAGACCAGATCTATAACGAAGACGAGAAGACACGCAAGAACAGGGCAGGCCGTTTCATCCGTCCCGAAAAGAAAGAGGAGACGGCAGCGGAAGAGCAGATCAAGACGATCTCCATTCCGGAGAAGATCTCTATCCGCGACCTTGCGGAGCGTATGCATCTGCAGGCGGCGGAAATCATCAAAAAGCTCTTCCTGCAGGGCAGGATGATGACTCCGAACAGCGAAGTCTCCTATGAGGAGGCGGAAGACATCGCCCTCGGCTATGACATTCTCTGCGAGAAAGAGCAGAAGGTCGACGTCATCGAAGAGCTTCTGCGTGAGGATGAAGAGGATGAGGCACTGATGGTCTCCCGTCCGCCCGTTGTCTGCGTGATGGGCCATGTCGATCACGGCAAAACCTCTCTTCTGGATAAAATCCGCAGCACAAGCGTCACCAGCAAGGAAGCCGGCGGCATCACCCAGGCGATCGGCGCCTACATGGTCTCGGTGGACGGCAGGGACATCACGTTCCTCGATACCCCCGGACATGAAGCCTTTACCGCCATGCGTATGCGCGGCGCGAATTCCACGGATATCGCGATTCTTGTGGTCGCGGCGGACGACGGCGTCATGCCGCAGACGATCGAAGCCATCAGCCACGCAAAGGCGGCGGGCGTCGAGATCGTAGTCGCGGTGAACAAGATCGATAAGGAAGGCGCCAATCCTGAACGCGTCAAACAGCAGCTGACAGAGTATGAGCTGGTTCCCACGGCGTGGGGCGGCTCGACGGAGTTTGTGGAAGTCTCCGCCAGGACCGGAGAAGGCATCGAGGATCTTCTTGAGACTATTCTCCTGACGGCGGATATCATGGAGCTCAAGGCGAACCCGAACCGCAAGGCGAGGGGCCTGGTCCTCGAGGCTATGCTCGACAAGGGCCGCGGCCCGGTGGCCAACGTTCTGGTCCAGAAGGGCACGCTCCGGATCGGTGACTTTATCTCCGCGGGCGCGGCCTCCGGCAAGGTCAGGGCCATGATCGACGACAAGGGCAGACGCGTCAAGGAGGCGGAGCCCTCCCATCCCGTTGAAATTCTGGGCCTGTCGGACGTTCCCAGCGCCGGCGAGGTATTCCTCGCGCATCCGGATCTGCAGAGAGCCAAGTCCTTTGCCGAGGCCTACAAGGTTCAGCGCAAGGAGGAACTCATCGAAGAAACGAGAATGCGCATGAACCTCGACGACCTGTTCAGCCAGATGAAGGAAGGAAATCTCAAGGAGTTCGATATCATCCTCAAGGCGGATGTACAGGGCTCCGTCGAAGCGCTCCGCCAGAGCCTTCTCAAGCTGTCCAACGACGAAGTGATTGTCAAGGTCATCCACGCGGCGGTCGGCAATATCACAGAGTCCGATGTGTCGCTCGCCTCGGCTTCCAACGCCGTCATTATCGGCTTCAACGTGCGCCCTGACATGACGGCCAAATCCCTGGCTGACCAGGAGGGCGTGGACATCCGCCTGTACAAGGTCATCTACCAGGCCATCGACGCGGTGGAAGCGGCCCTCAAGGGCATGCGCGCGCCGGTCTATGAAGAGCGCGTCATCGGCCACGCGCAGGTCCGTCAGCTCTTCAAGGCTTCCCGCGTCGGCAACATCGCCGGCTCCATGGTCATCGACGGCATTGTGCGCCGCGGCTGCAAAGTCCGCATCAGGCGCGGCGATGAACAGCTCTACGAAGGAACCCTGTCCTCCCTCAAACGTTTCAAGGACGATGTGAAGGAGGTCCGCGAGGGCTTCGAATGCGGCCTTGTCTTCGACGGCTTCGATCAGATGCAGGTCGATGATATCGTCGAGGCATACGACCTCGTGGAGGTTCCCAGGGAATAAGATTACCGCGCAAATAAATGCTATGTACGCGAATGTGTCAGGGGTACAGGCTCCTGACACATTTATTCGCGGAAAAACAGGACCCGTCTCCGGGTCCTTTTGTGGCAGGAGTAAATACTTTGAGAAAAAACAGTGTTAAAAACAGAAAAATCAACGACGAGGTACTGCGCGCGCTGGCACAGATTATTTCGGGCGGGATCAAGGATCCCCGGATCAGTCCCATGACCAGTGTCCTCGCGGTGGAAGTCGCGCCGGATCTCAAGACCTGCAAAGTGTGGATCAGCGTCTACGGGGACGAGGATAAAAAGAAGCAGACCATGGAAGGACTTTCGAGCGCGGCCGGTTTCATCCGGGGGGAGCTGGCGCACCGCGTCAATCTCCGCAACACGCCCCAGCTCCGGTTCATCCTTGACGACTCCATTGCCTATGGCGTCGAGATGTCCCGCCGGATCGATGAAGTGACGGCGGCGGACAGACGGGCGGAAGAAATCCGCGACGGGTCGGAAACCGGTAACAATACCGGGAATACTGATGATATTGCCGGGAATAATGATGATAATAGTCTGTAAGAA
>JAUNJS010000286.1 GCA_030533125.1 Eubacteriales bacterium
TTTCGAATGATCATTCTCTTCGACATATTCATTCTTTCGAATTAACCAAACTCCTCTAATATGTCAATACTTCAGCAGTTTTCGAAAAGCTGTGTTTAATTCCGAATAATCATGCCTGCGGTCATCCGGAGCCGCGTCCGAGAGTTCCTTCTGGCGTTCACACTCGCTCCGGATAAACCCTATGATCTCCGGCATATGCGGATTGAGGTCCTTTTCCTCTGTCACCGTTTTTCTCGAAAGAAGATCCAGAATCGCCGCGTAAAGCTCCCCGGTCAGTCCCTCTTCCGCTGCCCTTTCCGCTGAGAACCGCGCCGGCTCTCCCTGTCCTCCGGCACTATCCGGATCCTTTCCGCCAATGTCTTTTCTGTCAAAAGCGTTCCCTTCAAAATCCTTTCCGCCAGTATTCTGTCTGTCAAAAGCTTCCCCGCCAAAATCCTTTCCGTCAGTATTCTTCCTGCCAAACAATTCCAGCAGCCGGTCAAACTCCACGGGCGGCGCTTCATGAAACGCCTCGATCCACCTGCAGCAAAGGAGCGGACGAAGCGCGTAAAAATACTTCTTATACCGGACCTGATCATCCATCAGATACATCTTCAGCGTCTTTTTCGCGGTCCCGTAATAATGGCAGAGCGCCGCCTTTTCCGAAAAATAATGCAGAGCGGTCTGTTTCAGGCTGTCCCAGGCGTCATTTTTGCGATAGATCACATTTGAATTGGCCCATTCGATGATATTGGGATTTCCCTTTCCATACGCGAGCAGCGCCTTTTTCACATCCCATCCGTTTATATCCAGAACCTCGTCCAGCTGCCACTCAATCACATCTTTAACCGGATCCACGCGCAGATACTCCGCCGGTTCATGCATATAAATAAAACGGACATCATAGTCACTGTCCGGGGAGGCAAAGCCCCACGCGCGGCTGCCCGACTCAACGGCCAGAAGAATCCTGACCCCGTATTTCCTCTCGATCTGATCCAGGCTGTCCTGTATTTCTTTCTGTATATCTCTTTCCTTCACAGGCTGACCCTCCTTATATGCTCTCCCGCAGCGGTTCCGCCGGCAAGGCTTCTCTTCTCTCCCGCAGCGGCTCAGGTGTGGCTTCTCTTCTCTCCCGCCGCAGTCCCGCCGGCAAGGTTTCTTTTTACATTTTCCGCGCGTAACGCTCCGCGCCCGTCTCATTCTATCACAGGTAAACCCAATATCCCATAGGCGGATTAAGGCCGGCAGGGAAACATTTCGAATGCCCTCCTTTCACGCCGCATATTCATTATTCTTGAATTTTCTCCTCCTTTTTTCGAGAATGCACATCGTTTCAAAGCATTTTCACATTTATATGCGCCCGAAAATTCGAAAAATCTACATAGATTCGATTATTCGCCCTATGAAAATCGGGAATCTGTGGTATAATCGTTCCTAATAATCTCACGGCATTTTTATCTGTTTTTATCCAGTCTGCTTCCAGCTTACAGACTGCACGAATTACCCGGAAGGGGGAAAGGAGATCCGCCATGTCAGCTTATATGCCTATGTCCAATGAATCCGCCAGTGAAGTCGCTTCCATCATCGGAAATAACCTGCGCAAGCTCATCAAGGAAAACGGGATCACGCAGAGGCATCTGGCGGAGCAGCTCGGTGTTGCGCCCGCCACCATGACAGACTACTGCACCGGCAAGCGCGTCCCGCAGGCGACCTTCCTCGTAGAGCTCCGCAAACTCTACGGAATCGACCTCAATGCCTTCATGACCTCGGACATCAGCTCCCGCGTCTCTTCCCGGACGGTCTCACAGGATTCCGCCAGCGAGATGTACCGCACCACCTGTCGCAAGTACTGCGGTCTTTATTACACATATTATCTGGACACCTCCAGGTTCAAGGGGAGGGACACACTGACGCCCGCGATGTCGCTGCTGTTCGGCGTCCTGTACATCTACGAGGACCCCTCGCTCTTCGCCGGATACCGCTACAACTGCGCGGCCGTTCTCGGACTCTCCAGACAGAAGGAGGCGGAATGTCTGATCCGGGAGTTCAAAAAAACCGATTCCCCGTCGGACATTCTCACCAAAATCGAAAATGAATATGCGAAAAAAGCCTACTACGGAAGTTTCGAGCTCTCCCAGGAGCACGCTTTTCTGAGTATGCGGCACGCGGGAACCGACCGCGCCCTGGCAATCCTCCACCGGGTGGACAACAACAAGCCTGACTACGCGGGCGGCATCGCCACAATCAACTCGGTTTCCAAGGGAAGGGAGCGCATGCCGGTCGTACAGTTTTTCGGGCTGTCCCGCCACCTGCTCTCCATGTCCCCGGAAGAAATCCAGCACGCCCTGCTGCTCAACTACCCCACGATCAACGTAGAGGAGGAAACCGGGGAAATTCTCCGCGTACTCCGCATGCTCTACGTCGAAAACGAGGACGCACGCGTCGCGTTCTCCCCCGAGCAGAAACGGGATGTCATCCGCTCCACCCTCGAGCGCCTTGTCAGGAAAAATCTTGAGCGGAACGCTTTCCGCTACGCGAAGATTTCCGGGGAGGACGACGACGAATGGTACCACCGCATCAAACTCTCCATGGACAATACGACGGCCGGCTGACTCCGGATTCCGCCGGCCCGCTCCTGCTCTGTCTGACTTTTCTCAGGCAGAGCACAATATTTCGAATCAATACACTGCCTGCTCCTCTCACTGCAAAGCATACTCTTTTGAACCAATACTCTGCCTGCCTCTCTTCAGGCAGAGTACAGTCTTTTCAGGCAGGACGCAATCTTTTGAACCGATACTCTGCCTGCCTCTCTTCAGGCAGAGTACAATCTTTATGGAACAGACAGAGATCTGTCAATCTGTCACGAAGTGGCCTGACATTTGATCTGTACAGATTCTGTATTCCGCACACTTTCTGAATGGAGGTGTTGATATGCCCTACAAACTGGATGTCAACTACAATGAAATCCTGCGTTTTTATATTGAGCACCATCCGGACGGCGACAGGGAGGGAATCAAACGCGCCTTTAAATACGCGGAAAAACTGCACGAAGGAACTCTGCGCGGTTCCGGGGAGCCGTATATCAACCATCCCATGCGCACGGCGAGGCTTCTGGCCGAGCAGGGATTTGAGAGCGACTACCTGATCGCCGCGCTTCTGCACGACGTTGTGGAAGACTGCGGCGTATCGATTTCCGAGATCAAAAAACAGTTCGGCAGCACAGTTTCGATGACCGTGGACGCGGTCACTGCCCTGAGCGACCGCGATTTCGGCGAAAAAAAGCCCTCCAAGCGGAAGCGCGACAGCCTCTCCGACGCGAAGCTGCAGGAAAAGATGAATAACAAAGCTCTCTATGTGAAAATCGCCGACAGGATCGACAACCTGGCGACAATCTCCGGTGTTAAGGAGGAAAAGCGCCAGCCCAAGGCGGAACATACCAGAGAAATCCTGATCCCGATGGCGGAACGCGCAAAAGCCTTCTACTATGTCGACGTTCTGGAGGACCTCTGTTTCCACATCGAACATCCGGGAGAGCTCGCGGTCATGGAGGAAATCCGGGACCGGATCTGCACCGAAAACCGACAGTCCACCGGACGGGCGCTCCAGACTTTCGCGCAGGTATTTGACCCCCTCCGCAAAAACCCGTACAAAGCGCTCGAGCCGTACCGGAGACATATCATCAGCTTCCGCCAGCAGGACCGCACGATGGTCAGTATTTTCCGGCAGATCATCTCAGAGACAGAGGACTCGAAAAAACTGGAGAACATCCTGCGGAAGGATACCTTCGCGTTCTATGACCTTTTCCTGATCGTATCCAACGACCTCGAAGAAGAAGGTACCCCGATCCGGACGCACGACCTGTTTTTCAAGTATTTCGACCTGGCCCTCTCCAAACGCGGTTTTTACTTCGTCGATTATAAAAGGACCACCCACAAAGACGCCACCTACTTCCTGCTGGCGGACGAGATGGACAACCTGTACCGTCTTTTCATCCGCACGCAGGAGGATTATAACAGATACCTGCACGGCAACATCATCGACGACAGCGCCTTCTATGCCGGAATTGTCAACGAAATCGAACCGCGCGACACCTACAACCCGAAAATCAAGGTCTTCTGCGCGGACGGCGCCGCCATGAAGATCGACAAAGGAGCGACCGTCCTGGACTTTGCCTTCCACATCCACACCGATCTGGGGCTGCACTTCCAGCACGCGCAGCTGAACGGCGAAAAGACCTTCCTCCCCGCCCATACCAGGCTCAACGAGGGCGACACTGTCTTTATCCAGGAAAACGAAAACGTCACACCCACCTTCTCCTGGTTCAAATACCTGCGCACGAGCCGCGCCAAAGACCACCTCGTCCGCTATTTTTACCAGCAGTATCCCACAGAAAAGAACTCGGAAAAGAACACCGAAAAGAAATGAAACGCCCGGTCTGCGGATGTCTCCCGGGCAGGACTTCCCACCGGAAATCTCCGGTGGGAATCTCCGGCGGAACCACTGATTCCCCGGCGGGACTATCCATTGTGACTCCCTGAAACCTTAATCCGTGAAAC
>JAUNJS010000002.1 GCA_030533125.1 Eubacteriales bacterium
CTTCATATATCTTCGTGTTTTTCCGTTCCTTATATATATATATATATATCTTTTCAGTGCGGAATATGTATGTATGTTTACATGATTATATGGATTATATGGCATATTTCCGCGGTCCTTACCTTGTTCTTCCGCAGTCGGACATCATCGGATTTTCGATCAGGCTGCCCTGCATGTTCCTGCGGCCTGTGCCGTGTTTTCCCGCAGGCTGTGAGGTTTTTTCCGCAGTCTCTGATCCGGGAATCAGGCCCGTGCCGTGCTTTTGGATTTATACATCTTTTGGAAGTTTCTTTCTTGAATGATTCCCGCTAAATGATATAATAAAGTTGGGTAATATTTCAAATGAATTGCAGTTTTTCTGATCACGGCTTCGGGGGGGACGGATCACAGGATGCTGCAGCGGATGCTAACCAACAACACACATGAATCGAAAGGACTGGTAAAAATGAACATTCTGGTAATCAACTGCGGAAGCTCTTCTCTGAAATTCCAGGTCATTAATTCCGAAACCGAGGCGCTCCTTGCCAAAGGTCTCTGCGAGAGAATCGGAATCGATGGTTCCGTCATCACCTATGAAAACAAGGTGACGAATGCCGGCAAGGAAGTCAATGAGACGCCTATGCCCGACCACAACAAGGCGGTCAGCCTCGTGCTCGAAGCCCTTACGAATGAGAAGACCGGCGTCCTGAAATCCCTCGACGAGATCGGCGCGGTCGGTCACCGCATCGTCCATGGCGGCGAGAAGTTCACCACCTCCGTCATCATTACCGACGAGGTCATCGAGGCAATCAAGGAAGTCTCTGACCTGGCTCCTCTGCACAACCCCGCAAACCTGATCGGCGTGGATGCCTGCAAGGCCCTGATGCCGAATACTCCCATGGTCGCTGTCTTTGATACCGCTTTCCATCAGACCATGCCCGAGAAGGCGTATATGTACGCTCTGCCCATGGAGTACTACAATAAGTACAAAGTCCGCCGCTACGGCTTCCACGGCACGAGCCACTCCTTCGTTTCCAAGAAGGTCGCGGAAGTGGTCGGCAAGCCTTATGACAGCATCAAGACCATTGTCTGCCACCTCGGCAACGGCGCCAGCATCTCCGCTGTCATGAACGGCAAGTGCGTGGATACCTCCATGGGTCTCACCCCGCTTGAAGGCCTGATCATGGGCACCCGCAGCGGCGACATGGATCCCGCCATCATCGATTTTATCGCCGGCAAGGAAAACAAGACGGCTGCGGAGATTGTCTCCGAACTCAACAAGAAGTCCGGCGTCTTCGCCCTGTCCAACGGCGCGTCCTCCGACTTCCGTGACCTCGAGGCCGGCTACAACAACGGCGACAAGTACTGCACGCTTGCCATCGAGGCATTCTGCTACCGCGTGGCGAAGTATGTCGGCGCCTATGCCGCCGCCATGAACGGCGTGGATTACATTGCCTTCACCGCCGGCATCGGCGAGAACAGCGGATTTGTCCGCGGCAAGATCATGCAGTATCTCGGCTATCTCGGCGCCGAGCTGGATGAGGCCGCCAACAAAGAGCGCGGCGATGTCGTGAAGATCACGAAAGACGGCAGCAAGACCGAGGCCTATGTCATCGCCACCAACGAAGAGCTCGCGATCGCCCGCGAGACGGCAGCCCTCTGCAAATAATTACATTTGACAAGTGTCAATTAGTGTCAAAAAGTAAAGAAATTTTTGTTGACAAACTGTCAGTGCCCTCCTATAATATCCTTCGTGTGATTATCTTGACGATAGAGCGACAGACACGCTGCAGGATGAGAATGACCTGAAGCACTGACGGGCCGCCTGCGTCGGACTGTCGCCTTACACGAAAATATATTGTAGAGGAGGTGTTACTCATGTCGATCTGCCCGAAGAATAAATCTTCGAAGAGTCACAGAGACAAGAGGAGAGCGAACTGGAAAATGACAGCTCCCACTCTTGTGAAGTGCAGCAAGTGCGGTGCCCTGATGGTTCCCCACAGGGTATGCGCGAAGTGCGGTTCCTACAACAAAAAGGAGATCATCCAGGTCGAGGATTGACGGCCGGACTGAGATTCGAGATAAGGACCTTACAGAACAGGCCTCCCGATGCAGTTTCCGCAGCGGGAGGCCTTTTTATGGCGCTGCCCGCGCAATGCGTTTTCCGCCTTGCGGCGGCTGCGGACCGTACCGCTGCCGCAATGCATCCTTGCAATTGCATGCTTACAAGAGTATATTAGATTTATCGGATTATTATCGTTCAGGATAGTATCGCGGTTTAAATCGTTGATGGGAGGTCTTAGCTTCGGAATGGCAAAAAAATATGTGCGCGTGGCAGTGGACGCGATGGGAGGAGATCTGGCGCCGGCGGAGCCGGTCAAGGCGGCGGTGCAGGCACTGGAGAGAAGAAAGAGCCTCCATGTGACGCTTGTCGGGAAGGAGGAACTCATCCGAGAGGAACTCTCCGGATATGAGATTCCGGAAGAACAGATGGAGCGGCTGGAGATCCTGAACGCGCGGGAGGTGATCGAAATGTCGGAACCGCCCGTGAACGCGATCCGCAGGAAGAAGGATTCGTCGATTGTGAAGGGGCTGCGGCTGGTGAAAGAAGGAACCTGTGACGCTTTCGTCACGGCGGGAAGCACCGGCGCGACGCTGGCGGGCGGACAGCTCCTGGTCGGGCGGATCCGCGGGATCGAGCGTCCGCCTCTGGCTCCCCTTCTGCCGACGGCGAAGACGCCTGTCCTTCTGGTGGACTGCGGCGCGAATGTCGACGCGCGCCCTTCCCAGCTGGTGCAGTTTGCCCAGATGGGATCCATATACATGAAAAACATGACGGGGATTGAGAACCCGCGCGTGGCGCTGGTCAACATCGGCGCGGAGGAAGAAAAGGGAAATGCCCTGACAAAAGAGGTGTACCCGCTCCTGCAGGCCTGTGAGGGGATCAATTTTATCGGCAATATCGAAGCCCGGGAGATTCCTGCGGGCGCCGCGGACGTCGTGGTCTGTGACGCTTTCGTGGGGAACGTTATCCTGAAGCTTTACGAGGGGCTTGCCTCCACGCTGATTCATAAGATCAAGGATGCCCTGATGACTTCCCTCCGTTCGAAGCTCGGCGCCCTGATGATCAAGCCTGCCCTCAAGGGCATGCTGAAGGAATTCGATATTTCCAGCTACGGCGGCGCCCCCATGCTCGGCCTTCGCGGGCTCGTCGTCAAGACGCACGGGAATTCGGAGGCGGTCGAGATCCGCAACGCGATTGAACAGTGCATTCTTTTCAAAAAGAAGAATATCAACGGCCAGTTCGTAGAAGAGATGGGGCTGGACAAACCAAAGGATAAAAAGACGGAGATGTCTTGAGGATCGCAGGAAAACAGTCTTTTATGTATATTCTGTCATTTTTATTAAGGAGGGGTTTGTATGGATATGGAGTTTAAAAAGCTGTGTTCCATTATCATGGACGTGCTCGGCGTGGAGGAAGACGATATCTCGCCGGATACGACTTTCGTGGATGACCTGGGCGCGGATTCCCTGGATGTTGCGCAGATCATCATGGGAATCGAAGAGGAGTTTGATGTGTCGGTCGACACGGATGTCGCTGCGAACGTGACGACGGTCGGGCAGGCGCTTGATCTGATCAAAAACGCGATCGAGGATTGACGGTCATTATGACAGAACCAAAGCTGGAGGCGCTGGAAGAGCGGATCGGATACAGGTTTCAGAACCGGTATCTGCTTGACTGCGCGCTGACCCATACGTCTTTTGCGAACGAACAGAAAATACATACGCTGCAGGACTATGAGAGGATCGAATTTCTGGGAGACGCTGTCCTTGAAATGGTTTCGAGCGAATTTTTGTACCGCGCCTACCCGGACAAGAAGGAGGGAGAGCTCACAAAACTCCGCGCGTCCCTGGTGTGCGAGCCTGCCCTTGCCTACTGCGCACGGGATCTCTCCCTTGGAGAGTTCATCCGCCTCGGAAAAGGGGAGGAGGCCAGCGGGGGCAGGGAGAAGGCCTCTATTATTTCCGATGTCATGGAGGCGCTGATCGGCGCCATGTACCTGGACAGCGGCACAGTGGAAGCTCCCAGGCGGTTTATCATGTCTTTTATTCTCTCCGACCTGGAGGATAAGCAGCTGTTTTATGATTCCAAGTCGATTCTGCAGGAGCGCGCGCAGCAGGCGGGGCAGGATGTCCGTTATGAGCTCCTTTCCGAGAGCGGACCGGGCCATCTGAAGCATTTCTGTGTCGCGGCCGTCGTGGACGGCCAAAAGCGCGGCGTGGGAGAGGGACGATCCAAGAAAGCCGCGGAGCAGCAGGCCGCCTACGCGGCGCTGCGCGGCATGTCCGCGGGGGAAGGAAGAACCGTTAAGAATTGTATTTAAAAAGTATAGAGATTCAGGGCTTCAAGTCCTTTGCCAACAAGATCAAATTTGAATTTCATAACGGAATAACCGGAATCGTAGGCCCGAACGGGAGCGGCAAGAGCAATGTCGCGGACGCGGTCCGGTGGGTACTTGGGGAGCAGAGAGTCAAGCAGCTGCGCGGGTCCTCCATGCAGGATGTCATTTTCGCGGGGACACAGGCGCGCAGGCCGCTTGGCTCCGCTTTTGTTGCGATTACGCTGGACAATTCGGACGGCGCGCTTCCCATCGAGTACCGTGAGGTGACCGTGGCGCGCCGCATCTACCGGAGCGGGGAGAGCGAATATCTGCTCAACGGGACAGTCTGCCGGCTGCGCGATGTCCAGGAACTGTTTTACGACACGGGCATCGGAAAAGAGGGATACTCCATCATCGGGCAGGGGCAGATCGACCGGATCCTCTCGGACAAACCCCAGGACCGGCGCTCCCTTTTTGACGAGGCGGCGGGAATTGTCAAATACAAGCACCGGAAGGAGCGTACGCAGAAGCGCCTTGAGAACGAGCGGGAGAACCTGGTGCGGCTCACGGATATCGTCGGGGAGCTGGAGCGGCAGATCCCTTCGCTGGAGCGGCAGCAGGAGAAGGCAAAAATCTACCTGCGCCACAGGGAATCACAAAAGCGCTTTGAAATCAATGTTTTTTTGATTGAAAATGAAAAAAACACCCGGCAGCTCACAGAGCTGGCGGCGTCGGAGAAGACGGCGGAAAAGGATCTCGCCGACGCGCGGGAAAGAAAGGAAGCGCTGCGCGGCCGGATTGAAGCGCTCTCGGAAAAACGCAGGGATCTGCTGGAACAGATCGAATCCCTCCGCAGCCGCATTACCGACGCCAGCATCGTGCGCGGCCGGATCGAGGGGGACATCAAAGTCCTGGAGGAACAGATCCGTGCCTCCCGGCAGCGCGCGAAGCGCCTCTCCGAGCAGGAGGAAATCCTGCAGGAGGACATCTCGCAGCGCAGGACGCAGGAAGCGGCGCTTTCGGGGCAGATCCGGGAGGCGGAGGAAGCTCTGGCCGGAATAAAAGAGACCTGGACGGCCGCGGGCAAGGCGCTGGCGGCCTCCTCGGAGGAGGTGCGGCGCCTGCGCGGGAAACTGGAGGAGACGCGGGAAGGCATCCTCTCCCAGATGGATCTGCGCGCGACGCTGAAATCGCAGCTGGCGAGCATTGAGACGCTGGACGCGCAGGAAAGCGCGCGCATGGAACAGGTCGAACGGGAGCTCTCCCAGATCAGCTCGGAGCAGGAGCAGACAGGGGGCCTCATTGTCTCCCTGCGGGAGGATTTCCGGAAACTCGGAGAGGAAATCCGCGCCCTGCAGGAAGGGCAGAAGGAGATCGAAGCGCGGATCGCCGCGCATAAGACCTCTCTGTCGGACGCGGACGCGCAGCTGCGGCAGGCGCAGTTTTCCTGGCACCGGGAGAAATCGAAGCTGGACGCGCTTGTGAACCTCGCGGAGCGCTATGAGGGATACGGCGGGAGCGTCCGGCGCGTGATGCAGGAAAAACAGCGGGAACCGGGCATTGTAGGCTCTGTCGCGGAACTCCTGACGACCGACCGCAGATACGAGACGGCCATCGAGGTCGCCCTTGGCGGACAGCTCCAGAATATCGTCACGCGGGATGAGGAGACGGCGAGGCGCCTGATCGAGATTCTCAAGCGGGAGAAGGCAGGACGGGCCACTTTTCTTCCGCTCTCGGCGATCCGGAATGCCGGGACGCTGGCCGGGAACAGAGTGCTCGGAGAGCCCGGCGTGATCGGGACGGCGGATACGCTTGTCCGGGCCGCGGAGGGCTGCGAAGATGTGGCGCGCTCCCTTCTGGGGAGAACCGTGATCGTGGATACGTTCGCGCACGCGGTGGAGGCGTCGCGCCGCTCCGGGCACGGGATCCGCATGGTCACGCTGGAGGGGGAAGTGTTCGCGCCCGGCGGCGCCATCAGCGGAGGACAGTATAAGAACACCAGCAGTCTCCTCGGACGCAGGCGCGAGATTGCGGAGCTCAAAGAGAGCACGGAGCGGTACCGCCTGGAGGTCGCGCGCTGCGAGAAGGCGATCGAGGATACCAAGGAGAGCCGCAATGTCCTGCGCCGGAAGCTGGATGAGAGCAAGCGAAGGCTGCAGGAACAGTTTATTGCCCAGAATACCCTGCGGATCCGGATCCAGCAGGAGGAGGAAAAGCAGCGGGAAACGGCGGGGAGCGAGGAATCCCTCCGGCAGGAGCTGCGCGCCCTCAAGGAGCGGGCCGCGGGAACAGCCGCGGCGCGGCAGAAGGCGCAGCAGGATCTGGAGGACAGCTTTGCCGCGGAGAAGGCGCTTGGCGACGCCGCGGCTTTGCTGCAGAAACAGCTCGAGGAGCGGCAGAAAGAGGAAGAGCGGGATGCCGCGAACCTGTCCGGGCAGGAGCTGGAGAGGAGCCGCAAGGAACAGGAACTGCGGTTCCATCAGCAGAACGCGGACCGCGTCCGGCAGGAGCTGGGGCATCTGGAGGCGCAGCTTTCGAGCGTCCGGGAGGGCGCGCGGGAGGACCTCGCCGGAATTGAAGAGCGGGAGCGCCGGATCCGGAGCCTGCGGGAGGAAGCCGCGGCGTCGGAGGAGGCGAGGAGCACGGAGGAGGAAGCCCTGCAGGTGCTCCGCGGAGAAAATGAAAGCGCACAGGCGCAGCAGGAGGAGGCGGTCCGGGAACAGGACAGCACGGCGGAGGTCATTATGGGCCTTTCGCGCGAATGCGACCGCCTGGCTTCGCGCCGGGAACGCCTGGAGGAGGCCGTGGAGCAGAAAGCCGCATACATGTGGGAGGAATATGAAATCACCCCCGCGGACGCGGCCGCCCTGCGCGACGAGGGGCTGACCGATCTCTCCGCCATGAAAAAGGAGATCGCGCAGCTCCGCGAACAGATCCGGGCGCTGGGAAACGTCAATGTCTCCGCCATCGAGGAGTACCGCGCGCTGATGGAGCGCTATACCTTCCTCAAGGGGCAGCACGACGACCTGACCCGCGCGGCCGCTTCCCTGGAAAAGATCATCCTGGAGCTTGACGAGGCCATGCGCAGGCAGTTCCGGGAACAGTTCGCCGACATCCAGAAGGCGTTTGACTGTGTTTTCAGGGAACTGTTCGGCGGCGGAAAGGGACAGCTTGAGCTTCTGGAGGATGCCGACATCCTGGAGGCGGGCGTGCGCGTCATCGCGCAGCCTCCGGGGAAAAAACTGCAGAACATGATGCAGCTCTCCGGCGGCGAAAAAGCACTGACAGCCATCGCGCTTCTGTTTGCCATCCAGAGCCTGAAACCGTCGCCGTTCTGTCTCCTCGATGAGATTGAGGCCGCTCTGGACGAGAGCAATGTCGGACGGTTTGCCCAGTATCTGCACAAGCTGACCCGGGATACCCAGTTTATCGTCATTACGCACCGCCGGGGCACCATGGAGCAGGCGGACCGCCTCTACGGCATCACGATGCAGGAAAAGGGCGTTTCCACCATGGTCAGCGTCGATCTGATTGATCAGGACGAAATGGATCCGGGAGGGAGCTGATGATAAGGATTATAACAGCGCCCGCGCGCTTCGGAAAAGGAGGAGGAGAATGGGTTTTTTTGACAGGCTGAAAGAGGGCCTGAAGAAGACGAGGGCCAGCTTCACGGACAGCATGGACCAGATTTTCAACAATTATGAGAGGGTCACGGAGGACTTTTACGATGAGCTCGAAGAGACCATGATCATGGGCGACATCGGCGTGAAGACCACGGAGGAGCTGCTGGACCATCTGCGGGAGGAAGTCCGGTCGGAGCGCATCAAATACGCGGCCGACTGCCGCCAGGAGCTGATCCTGGGGATCCGCAACCGGATGAAACAGGGCAGGGATGCCTACGATTTCGAAAAGGGACCGGCGGTCATCCTGGTCATCGGCGTCAACGGCGTCGGAAAGACCACTTCCGTCGGGAAGCTGGCTTCCATTTATAAACAGCAGGGAAAGCGCGTCCTGATCGCTTCCGCGGACACCTTCCGGGCGGCCGCGAACGAGCAGCTCACGGTCTGGGCAAAGCGCGCCGGTGTCGATATTATCAGCGCCGCGGAGGGTTCCGACCCCGCGAGCGTCGTCTACGACGCCGTACAGGCCGCGAAAGCCAGAAAGATCGACATCCTTTTGTGCGATACGGCGGGCCGCCTTCATAATAAGAAGAACCTTATGAACGAGCTGGCCAAAATCGACCGGATCATCACCCGCGAGTATCCGGGCTGCTACAGGGAGAACTGGGTTGTCCTCGACGCGGCGACCGGACAGAACGCCGTCGCGCAGGCGCGCGAATTCGCGTCGGTGACTGATCTGACAGGCATTGTCCTGACGAAAATGGACGGAACAGCCAAGGGAGGAATCGCCATTGCCGTGCAGGCGGAGGTCGGCGTCCCCGTCAAATTCATCGGCGTCGGCGAAAAGCTTGAGGATCTGCAGCGGTTCAATCCCGACGAATATGTCGACGCGCTGTTTTACAGAGACTGAGAGGCCGCCGGAACCGGTTTCCGGTTCCGGCTTACAGCCTGAATAAACGCGGACTTCGCGTTTTCGAAGGAGGAAAAAAGGATGGAGAAGCAGGTCCGAACCGGCGGCGAAAAGGAGCTTCCGGAAGAGGCACTGACACTGAAAAAATTCGAGGCCGCATGCGAGGCGGTCCGGCGGGTGACACTGGACACGGAGCTGATCTATTCGGATTATTACAGTGAACACACCGGCGGAAAGGTCTATCTGAAACCGGAGAACATGCAGCGCACCGGGGCTTATAAGGTGCGGGGCGCGTATTATAAGATCAGCACGCTCTCCGCGGAGGAGCGGGAGCGCGGCCTGATCACGGCTTCGGCCGGGAACCACGCGCAGGGCGTAGCCTACGCGGCGAGGGAGTGCGGCGCGAAAGCTGTCATCGTGATGCCCACGACGACGCCGCTGATCAAGGTAAACCGCACCAAGGCGCTCGGGGCGGAAGTGGTCCTGCACGGGGATATCTACGACGACGCGGCGGCGCACGCGCAGGAACTGGCGGCGGAGCACGGCTATACCTTCATCCATCCGTTCGATGATCCGGACGTGGCCACCGGGCAGGGTACCATTGCCATGGAGATCGTCAAGGATCTTCCCCTCGTGGATATCATCCTTGTGCCTGTCGGCGGCGGCGGTCTCGCGACGGGCGTCTCCTGCCTTGCGAAGCTCCTGAAGCCGAATGTAAAGGTGATCGCGGTTGAACCCGAGGGCGCCGCGTGCCTGAAAGCATCCTTTGAGGCGGGCGAGGTCGTGACTCTCCCTTTCGTCAACACGATCGCGGACGGCACGGCGGTCAAGACCCCGGGGACCCGCATTTTCCCGTATCTGCAGAAAAATCTGGACGGTATCATCACGGTCCCGGATCAGGAACTGGTCACGGCATTTCTGGATATGGTGGAAAACCACAAGATGGTGGTGGAGAATTCCGGACTTCTCACAGTCGCGGCCCTGCGGCATATCGACTGCAGGGACAAAAAAGTGGTCAGCGTGCTCTCGGGCGGGAACATGGATGTCATCACGATGTCCTCCGTCGTGCAGCAGGGACTCATCCTTCGCGACAGGATCTTTACGGTCTCCGTCCTGCTTCCGGACAAGCCAGGAGAGCTGCACCGTGTCTCCGGCCTGATCGCGGGGGCGAACGGAAACGTCATCAAACTGGAACACAACCAGTTTGTGACCATCAACCGGAGCGCCGCTGTAGAGCTGCGCATTACGCTGGAAGCGTTCGGCACGGAGCATAAAAAGGAGATCATCTCCGTCCTTGAGAAAAACGGCTTTAAGCCGCGTCTGGTGAAGACCCGGAGCTGACACCGGGGCAGGAATCGCGGAAAAGAAAGGCGGGGCGACCCGGCTGTTAAAAGGCGGATCCTGAAAGAACAGAGTATGCCCGCGCAGGACCTCCGCCGGAGGCGCGGACCCGCAGCCCCATTGCCCGGGCAGCGACAGGGGAGTATTCGCATGGTGAACCAGAGTAATCCAAACCATAGAAAAGAGCCGGCAGAGAATCCGAACCGGCGGCGCACGTTTTACATGGTCAACCTCATTTTCATGGGCTGCCTGACAATTCTTTCCCTTCTGCTGGCGGTCTCCGCGATTCTGCTGCCGGGCCTTCTGGGAAAGGGCGGCGGGAAAAAGCTGTATACCCGGAGCCGGATTGAGGAAATCAAAAGCGCCGCCGCGCAGGAAAAAGAGGAGGAGCTCCTCTCGCGGATGGAGTCTTCACTGGAAGCCGGAAGCAGCATGACGCAGGTGCTCCGGGAGGTATTTCACGACCGCGTCGTCGTGGTCAGCGACGGACGCTTCTTTTTCTATCCTGTTTCCGAAAAGGCGGAAAAAAACGTGCTTGCGTCCGGGAGTCTGCAGAGGAGGGACGATATCGTCGTCTGCGCGTCCGATACGCCCTCGACACAGATCAGCCGGGGGGTCCTTCTGTCGGATGACAACGGAAAGATTGACTGGAACCGGCTGGCGGACTCGGAGATCGGCGAGGTGATGATCACGGTGGGGGTCGTCACGGAGCGGGGGTTCACCGAAGATGAGCAGTATGAGAGAAACTGCAGAAAAGCGGCGGAGAAAGGCATAAGAGCCGGACTGTGCGTGAAAGTGCGGGGAATTGCGGACAGAGAGATCCTCTCGGAGGCCGCGGAGGCCGCAGCCGCCATGATCCGGAAATACGGTCCGCTGTCACAGGACGGGACGCTGGACCGGGCGGTGCTCCTGCGCATCCACACGCAGGAGGATATGCGTGAGGATGAAAAAAAGAAGAGAGAATGGACCGGGACTGTGCGTCAGCTGTGCTCCCTTCTGGAGGAAAAGGGCAGTGCGCCTGTTCTGGGCATGAGCCTTTTCACCTGCGCCGCGCAGATCGATCTGGACGAGCTGTACAGCTATGACAGGTGGCTGATCAACCATGAACAGACTCCGGGCTGTCCCTATCGGTTTTCCTTCTGGGAATACACCGGCAGCGGCCGCGCGGAGGGCGTCCCCGGAAACGCGGTGCTGTATGCCCGGATCACGTACACGGAGCAGGACGGGAGCGCGCAGGAGTGACCGGAAAAGACGGGGCGCCGGCTCTGTGACGGGCGAATCCGGACCGGGAGCGTCCGTCCGCTGCAGGAAAGGATCCCGTTTCAGGGCTTCCTGAACGGGCGTTCCGGATAAAAACAGAAAAAACAAGAGAAAGTCAAGAATTTTTGCTTGACAAGCATATATCCCGCAGGTACAATAGGTAATCGTCACGGAAAAAATCCAATGCGCGGCAGCGCGGGGAAAGCCCTGCCCGGCGGGGATTCGGAAGGTATGGAAAAAATCGTTGAGCAGGGACTGCTGTATGATTTCTACGGGCAGCTTCTTACGGCGCACCAACAGAAAATCTATGAGCAGGCGGTCTATGACAATTTTTCTATGAACGAGATCGCGGAAGAGGAAGGGATCAGCCGGCAGGCTGTCCACGACCTGGTGCGCAGGACCACGGCGCTGATGCAGCGGTATGAGAGCAGGCTCGGCATGATCCGGCGATTCAGGAACCTGCGTGAGACGGCCGACTGCCTCTGCGAGGCCGCCGACGGGAGCGGCACGCGGGAGGAACTGGCCGCGCGGGTGCGGGAACTCGCGGACAGGATCAGAAAGGAACTGGAATAGTCATGGCATTTGAGAGTCTGACAGAAAAACTGAATCAGGTGTTCCGGAATCTCAGCGGAAAGGGACGGCTGACGGAGGAGGATGTCAGGACGGCCATGCGCGAGGTCAAAATGGCCCTTCTGGAGGCGGACGTCAACTTCAAGGTCGTCAAGAAGTTCGTTGCCTCCGTGCAGGAGAGAGCGGTCGGCGCGGATGTCATGAACGGCCTCAACCCCGCGCAGATGGTCATCAAGATCGTCAACGAGGAGATGACGCAGCTGATGGGCTCCGAGACCACCGAGATCCGGCTGGAACCGGGGAGGGACGCTACGGTGATCATGATGGCGGGCCTGCAGGGCTCCGGTAAGACGACCACGGCTGCGAAGCTCGCGGGGAAATTCAAGTCAAAAGGCAGGAAGCCCCTTCTCGTAGCCCTGGACATCTATCGCCCCGCGGCGATCCGACAGCTCCAGGTGAACGGGGAAAAGCAGGGCGTCGATGTTTTCGCGATGGAAGACGGACAGAAACCGGCGCAGATCGCCGCGGCCGCCATGCAGCATGCGAGGGCGAACGGCGAAACGGTCATTATTCTGGACACCGCCGGCCGTCTGCAGATCGATGAAGCCATGATGCAGGAGCTCTCCGACATCAAGGAGGCGGTCACCGTCCACCAGACGATCCTGGTTGTCGACGCGATGACGGGACAGGAAGCGGTCAATGTGGCGAAAGCCTTTGATGACAAGGTCGGCGTCGACGGCGTGATCCTGACGAAGATGGACGGCGACACGCGCGGCGGCGCGGCGCTCTCCATCAAAGCGGTGACCGGCCGGCCGATCCTGTATATCGGTATGGGCGAGAAGCTCTCCGACCTCGAGCAGTTCTACCCCGACCGCATGGCCGGCAGGATCCTCGGCATGGGCGATGTCCTGACCCTCATTGACAAGGCGCAGGAAGCGCTGGACAAAGAGGACGAAGAGAAAAGCCGGGACATGGCCGGGCGCGTCCGGAAGGGAAAATTCGATTTCAACGATTACCTCGAGAGCATGAAGCAGATGCGCAAGATGGGCGGGATGTCGAGTATCCTGTCCATGCTTCCCGGGCTCGGGATGAGCAGGGACATGCTGGAGGGCGCGATCGACGAGAAGCAGCTGAAACAGACAGAAGCCATTATTCTGAGCATGACACCGCAGGAGCGCGCGAACCCGAAGCTCCTTTCGCCCCAGCGCAAGCACCGGATCGCGAAGGGGTCCGGATGCGACATCGCGACGGTAAACCGCTTCATCAAACAGTTTAACCAGATGCAGAAGATGATGAAACAGATGGGCGGAGGAGCAGGCAGGCGCCGCGGAAGGAACAACCCGCTCGGCGGCATGTTCGGCGGAAATATGGGAAGAGGACGGGGCGGGTTCCCGTTTTAAAAACAAAAACAGTGTCACGGACCGCCGGGAAAAACGGCCCCGGGAGAGAGCCCGTCACGGCACAAGCAAAGAGGAGGAAAAAAACAATGGCAGTTAAAATCAGACTTACAAGAATCGGAGAAAAGAAGGTTCCGCTTTACAGAATCGTGGTCGCGGACGCTTCCACCCCCAGGGACGGCAGGGCGATCGACACCATCGGCCACTATAATCCCAACACAGATCCCGGCACGGTCGTGGTCGACGCCGAGGCGGCGAAGAAATGGCTCAGCAACGGCGCGCAGCCCACGACAGTCGTGAAAAAGCTGTTCAAGCAGGCCGGGATTCAGTAAAAGGCGCACGGGAAAGGCCGGGCAGGGACACAGCCTGCAGTCCGGCCGGACCAGAGCCTGACGACGGGAGCCGGCGGCAGTGACGCCGGTTCCGGAAGGATTGCCTATGAAAGAATTGGTTGAAGTGATTGCGAAAGCGCTTGTCGACAATCCCGACGAGGTGGTCGTGACCGAAAAAAAGGAAGGCAGGAATATCCGGGTGCAGCTCCATGTGGCCCCTTCGGACATGGGAAAGGTGATCGGACGGCAGGGGAGGATCGCGCGCGCGATCCGCTCGGTTGTCAAGGCCGCCTCCGCGCAGGAGGATTACCGGATTGATGTCGATATCGATTGATGGCAGGCAGAGAGAAGGGCGGCGGCAACGCCGCCCGCTTTTACTATCTTTTTTCCAGCGGAGACGAAACATGGCTCGACAATTGACAGAACGTTTTCAGGTGGGAGTGATCACGGGCACACACGGACTGCGCGGCGAGGTCAAGGTTTTCCCGACGACAGATGATCCCGCGCGGTTTCTGGACTTGAAGGAAGTGATCCTGCAGACGGGACGCGGGGAACGCCGTGTCGGGATCCGGAGCGTGAAGTTTTTTAAAAAATTTGTCATTCTGGGATTTTCGGGCATGGACCGGATCGAAGATGTGGAGAAGCTCCGCGGCAGCGAGCTCCTGGTGGAGCGCGCGGACGCGGCGCCTCTTGAAGAAGGCGAGTACTATATCGCGGATCTGATCGGGATTTCAGTCCGCGCACAGGACGGGACCGTGATCGGCACCCTTCGCGAGGTGATCGAGACCGGCGCGAACGATGTCTACGCGGTCGCGAGAGAAGGGAAAAAAGACCTGCTGCTCCCCGCGATTCCCGAATGTATTCTGGACGTCCGGGTCGAAGAGGGCGTCATGACGGTATATGTCATGCCCGGGCTTGAGGAATTATAACAGCCTGCCGGCAGGCGGGTGTCCGGACCCTTTATTATTCTGCCCGACAGATCACGAGGTTTAACCATGCGTTTTCATGTTCTGACCCTGTTTCCCGGCATGGTGCGCGCCGGTCTTGACGGGAGCATCCTGGGGCGCGCCGCGCAGAAGGGGCTGGTCGAGATCGAGACGGTCGATATCCGGGACTATACCTGTAACCGGCACAACCGGGTGGATGACTATACTTATGGCGGGGGCGCGGGAATGCTGATGCAGGCGCAGCCTGTGTACGACTGCTGCGAGGCAGTCCAGGCCGGCATCCTGCAGAGACAGGGACAGAAAGCGCGAGTGCTGTATATGTCCCCGGTCGGAGACGTTTTTGACCAGCGCATGGCGGGGGAGCTTGCCCGCGAGCAGGAACTGATCCTTCTGTGCGGACACTATGAGGGCGTCGACGCGCGGGCGCTGGAGGAGATCGGCGCCGAGGAGGTCTCGATCGGAGACTTTGTACTCACGGGAGGAGAGCTCCCCGCGATGGTCATCATCGACGCCGTGTCCCGTCTGATCCCCGGCGTCCTGGGGAATACGGATTCCGCGGACACGGATTCCTTTATGAACGGGCTTCTGGAGTATCCCCAGTATTCCCGCCCGGCTGTCTGGCGCGGAAAAGAAGTGCCGGATGTGCTGCTGTCCGGCGACCACGCGCGCGTTGAAGCGTGGCGGCTGGAACAGTCACTGGCGCTCACGAGGGAGCGGCGCCCCGATCTCTACGCGCGGTTTGTGCGGGAGCATCCGGAAATCATGGAGGAGCGGCAGAAACGTCTGGAACGGGAGCGCCGCCGAAGGGAGCGGGAGGCCCGCAGAAACGGGGGCGGAACAGCCTGATCCGGAAAAGCAGCGGCAGTTCCCGCTGCATTCCCGGCGGTTTTTCGCAGGGCAGCCCGTTCATCCTCCGGGGTACGCCGGAGCCGGAATAACGTAATTACAATCTCGGAACCAGGAGAAAGGCAGGGACGGGATGCTGAAAAACAACGGCCGTGCAGGCTTCCTTGTTTTTGCGGAACTAGTTTTTATGATCGCGGTGCTCTGCGCCGGCGGCTGCGCCCGGAAAGAGGATGGGGGCGGTACTGAGGACAAACCGCTGGTACAGGATACGTCACCCGAGAGCTACGGCGTCTTTCTGGGTGTGGACGCGGATTCATTTCAGATCAGCAGTTTCAGCAGCTACGATATGGTGGTCGTGGACGCGCAGGAGCTTAAGAGCGAGCAGCTTGCGCAGCTCCACTCGACCGGGCACATCGTGTATTCCTATCTGAATATCGGCTCCATTGAGGACAGCAGGGAGTATTATGACCGCTATCGGGACCTCTGCCTTGACCGGTATGAGAACTGGCCGGAAGAGGACTGGGTGGATGTGACGGACGACAGGTGGAAGACGTTTGTCACACAGGATCTTCCGGCGATGATCCGCAAAAAGGACCCTTCCCTCGACGGCCTGTTTCTGGATAACCTCGATATTTACGGACATATCATGGATTCCCGGAAATACGAGGAAAAAGGGGAGGAGACCTACGACGCGCTGGTCGAGATCCTGGAAGCCTATCAGGAGGAGGGGATTCCTGTCGTGATCAACGGCGCGGACGAATTTGTCCTTCGTCTGATCCGCGACGGAAGGACGGACCTTCTGCAGGGCGTAAACCAGGAGACAGTCTTTACCCGGATCAAAAGTTACAAGCGGGACAAGTTCGATACGCAGGATGAGGAGGAAACCGGGCGTCTGAAGGATTACCTGAAAGAATGCAGTCAGGCCGGAAAGATGGTCTTTCTTCTGGAGTATACGGACGATGAAGCTGTCGCGGAGGAGATTGCCGCGTTCTGTGAGAAAAACGGCTACCGCTATTACGTCTCGGAACATGTGGATCTGCGCGGTTTCCGGGAATGATTCCCTGATCGAAAACAAGAACGAAAATGCTGTTTCGCCGCAGGGCGCTCCGGCAGGGAGTAATTGATTCATGGATGCTATCCTTATTACTGGAAAGACAGGGCTTTTTTCGAATGAAGCCCTTGCATATATCGGAAAATCCTACAATGTTCTTCTCGCGGGGAAAAAGCGCGCGCAGGTCCAGGAGAAACTTCCCGCGAACGTGCGCAGGTTTGCCGCGGATCTTACGGACACGGATTTTCAGAAGGCGTTTGAGGCGCGGCAGATTCTCGCGGTCTGGCATGTCTCCCGCTGCGCGGACGGCGGAAGGCCGGCGGATGAGAACGCGCGGCTTCAGCGGCTTCTGCAGCTGTGCTCCAGAAACGGCGTGCCCCGCCTGATCATCCTGACGGAGAGTGTGGATCCGACCGATTACCGGCAGCTGATTGAAGACTGGACGTTTCCGGAGAAAGGTTTTTCTCCGGTGGGCGTCGCGGTGGTACACCTTCCTCTCCTCTCGGGGAGCGGGATCGCCGCGGGCCGGATCAACCGGATCTTTTCAGCGATGCGCAGCAACAAAGAGATCGAACTGGAGGGAACCGCGGACACACAGTTTTCCGTGCTTCCCGTGCGGGAGCTGACCGCGCTTCTGCTGCGGATGTCCTCGGAGACCTGGTTCAGGCGCGGCATTTTTTCAGCCGACGGGAGCGCTGCGATGCTGGAGAACTTCCGGCATCTTCTTCTGACGCTCCGTCCGGATGCGGAGATCCGGTATACCGACAGCCAGGGATCCCGCCGCGAGGGCAGGAGAGATAAAAAGAAAACTGCGTATTTCCGCCTTCCGGTCAGTGCCCGGGGTTCGGCCGACGGACGGCTGATGGATATGTACAGGCTTCCGGCGTCCTCTGACTGGAGCAGGGAAATCACATCGCAGTACACCCGCGCGATGGAGGAGACGCAGTCCGCCGGGACGGCGGGGGAGAGGTTCCGCGCGATGCTTCCCGGCGTCGGATCTTTTGCCGGCGCGATTCTGGACATCGCGATCATGTTTTTTATTGCGGAATATCTGGCCGGGATCACTTCTGAATCGGTCTATTTCAAGGTCGTGGACGTCCGCGTGCTGTTCGTCGTCCTGATGGGGATGATGCATGGACTGGCGGCCGGGATGGGCGCCGCGCTGCTGGAATGTATGGTGCTTGTGTCCCGCTATAATGAGATCGGGATCTCGGGGATTCTCCTTTTTTATAATGTTGAGAACTGGATTCCGTTTGTCTACTATCTGACAGCGGGCGTCATCAGCGGCTATACCCACCAGAAGAATCGTCAGGAGCGGAAATCCGTCGATGCGGAAAATGAGCTGATCCGCAACAAATATATTTTCCTGAATGAGGCATATCAGTCCTGTGTCAGCGACCGGAAGGAGCTGCGGGCGCAGATCCTCAGCGAAGAGGAGAGCTATGAGAAGCTCTACGACGCCGTCCTGCGGATGTCTCAGCGCACGCCGGAGGCCGTATGTGTGGAAGCTGTGGGCGCAATGCGCCGGATCCTGGAAAACGACACGGTCAGCATCTATCAGGCGGACAAAGCGCACAGGCAGGCGAGGATTCTGTCCTGCTGTATGGAAGGCGCGCCCAGACAGAATCTGGTTTTTTCGGATTATCCGGAAATGCTGCGGAAGATCGGCGCGGGGGAAATCTGGAAGAACGCTTCCTTTGTACAGGGAGCGCCGATGTACGCTTCCATGATCCGCTACAACAGGGTGCGGGAAACGGCGGGGGCCGCTGCGGACAAACAGCAGGTCACCCTGATCGTGACGGTGGAACAGGCCTACAGCAATCAGCTCAGTCTCTGGTACATGAACCACTTTTCCATCCTCTGCGGCCTGCTGCAGAAATCCCTGGAAAATGCCTCCCTGCGGGAGAGGTCCATGTGATGGTTCTCCGGTTCTGTCTCAATCATGTCCCGAACGAGGTAAAAGTATGGTCGTTTTGCTGATGGCCCTGCATCTGATGGCAGCGGCGCTTGTCGCGGTCCTCTGCAGGCTGAAGGTATTTCATCTGCCACCTGCGATATTTCCGGCGGTTTTTCTGCTGCCGCTCTGGGGGCCTGTATTTGCGGCCGTTATGGAACTGCATGTCCGCGGAGGGGAAAAAGGGGATGAGGAGGCCGGGATGGGGCGCTTCGGGATCACGGACGAAGTTTATCGCAACATCCGCATGGAAAAGGAAGGTGTGGAGGATGTTCTGCCGATCGAGGACGTCCTTGTGAGCGGCACGCCCGTCCAGCGCAGGAGACTGCTGCTCTCCGTTCTCCACACAGGTCCGGAATCGTTTGTGAAACCGCTGCGGACCGCGGGCGTAAACGATGACACGGAGGTGGTCCATTACGCTGTGACAGCGTTGGTAGAGCTGCGCAGCAGCTTCTCCCAGCGGATTGCGGAGATGGAACGGCAGCTCCGGGCGCATCGCTCTGATCCGAAGATCCTCCTGGCCGGCGCGGACCTCGATGAGGAATATGTCCGCAGCGGCATTCCGGAGGACGCGGAACGCAAGGAGAGGCTCGCGCACTGCAGAAATCTGCTGGAGAGGTATCTTCAGTACCGGACCTGGCAGGAGGAAGGACCGGGAGCCGGCCCTTACAGCCGGACGAAAACCGACGGCAGGGGGGGTTCGGCGCAGTGGGCGGCGGATCGCGCCTCTCTTTTGAAGAGGCTCGGCAGGGTCTGTCTCATGCAGGAGGATTACGCCGCGGCGGAACAGATCGGGGAGCGGCTCACCCGGGAAATGCCGGACTGTGAAGACGGCTATCTGCTGGTTCTCCGGGCAAGGGCTGGCGCCCGGAACGGAGAGGGGATCGCGGAACTGATCGGGACAATCCGCCAGAGAAACCTGTATCTGTCCCCGCAGGGAAGGCGGGAAATCGCCTTCTGGCTCCCTGAAAAGGACGGGAGACGGCCGGCGCAGAACAGTCTGAACGATGTTTCCGGAGGCGATTTCCGCAAAGACAGGGGGCCGGCGCTGAGCGGGATGCTCTGAACCTGCAGTCCCCGAACGCCCCGGCTGAATCAATATTTCATCGCTGTCCGCGGCACCGCGCGCTCCGCGTCCGCCGACAGCACCGCGCCTGCAACGGCAGTTTGAGGAAACGATGAAACGAAACAGAAAACCGCGTTTTATACATTTGTTGCAGATCCTGATCATATATTCGCTGATGTTTGCCGTTGTTCTTTCCGTCGGCCGCAACGTTCTGTACGGATCCAGCAATAATACAGTGAGAATTCTGGAAGACGGGGAGACGACAGGAACCGTGCAGCCGGAAGCGGCCGGAACCCTTCTGATCTGGGAGAACGACCCGACCGGAAAGGAGGGGAGGACGGAGATGCAGGCCATCCTCTCCCAGATGCGGATCCCTTACACGGAGAAAGAGGCCGCTGCATTCCGTGCGGCGGACCTGAACGGAGTGCGGAACGTAATTTTGTCCGTGACCGACCTGAGCATTATGGGCAACCGCCTGACACTGCTTTTAAACTGGGTGATCAGCGGCCATTCTCTTCTCGTCCTGTATCCCCCTTATAACGAGTCGACATTTTTGTCCGTCGCGTCCCGCTTCGGGATCACCGGGGTCGAAAACACTCTGGCAAAGGTCGAAGGCCTGCATTTTACGAGTGAGATTATGCCCGGCTGCGGGAGGGACCTGTCCATCGTGGACGCGTATCAGTCCTCTCTGGAGGTGACGCTCGACGAGGAGTGCGAAGTCTTTCTGGAGGCCGCCGGTTCGTCCCGGACGCCGCTCCTCTGGCGCCGCGCGCTCGGCGGGGGCACCGTCGTCTTTGACAACCTGAATTTCCTGGAGAAGGCATACCGGGGGTTTCACTGCGCCGCGTTCACGCTCCTGGGGGACACCTGGATCTGGCCGGTGATCAACGGCTCCACCTGGTATATCGACGATTTTCCCTCTCCTGTGCCGGAGGGGGACAGCCAGTTCATCCAGAGCGAATTCGGGATGGATATCAAGGATTTCTATACCCATCACTGGTGGAAGGACATCTACAATCTCTCCAAGATTTACAATATTCGTTATACAGGCCTGGTCATAGAGGATTATTCCGCCCAGGTCAGCGGGACCTTTCCGCGCAATAAGGACATTCAGCGGTTCCAGTATTTCGGCAACATGCTTCTTCTCGAGGGCGGGGAGCTGGGCTATCACGGCTACAACCACATGCCCCTTGTCCCGGAGAACTTCGACTACATCGGGCAGTACGATTCGTACCGCCAGTGGGTCAGCGTGGACGCCATGCGGGATGCCCTGAATGAACTGAGCGACTTCTGCCACACGCTGTTCCCGGACGAGAAGTTCCAGGTCTACGTGCCGCCGTCCAACATTATTTCCGAAGAAGGGCGCAGGCTTCTGGCCGAGGATTTCCCGGAGATCCGCGCGATCGCGAGCCTCTACCTGCCCGACGACAACGACGTCTCCTACAGCCAGGATTTCACCGTGACGGAGGACGGGATGGTCCAGACGCCGAGAATCATCTCCGGCTATGTGCTGGACGACTATATGCGCACTGCGGCGATGAGCGAGCTCTATTTCCACTGTGTCAATACGCATTTCCAGCACCCGGACGACGTGCTGGATACGGACCGCGGCGCCGCGCTCGGATGGACCGAGCTGTTCAGGCGCATCACGGATTACGCGGACTGGCTCCACAGCGCGCTGCCCCAGATGCGGAATCTCACGGGGAGCGAGCTCGCCGGGGCTGTCCAGCGCTACGACGCGCTGCAGATCTGCCGGGAAGACACAAAAAAAGGGATCCGCGTCACGCTCGGCGGCTTCTGCGATGAAGCGTGGTTTTACCTGCGCGTCAATCACGGGAGGCCCGGCAGGGTGACAGGGGGAAGTCTCAGCGAGGCGGCGGAAGGCCTGTATCTGGTGAAAGCGGCCGGACCGGAGATCGAGATAGAAATCATTGATTGAGAAATAACAGATTTAAAAACCACAGATCAGACTTCATAGATGTAAGAAATCATAGATCAGGAAATCATTGATTAAAAAATAATTTATTCGGCGGATCAGAACAATCGCTCCGACATAGAGGTAAATATGAGAATCTGTGTGATTCTGGAAGGATGTTATCCGTACGTGACGGGAGGTGTCTCCTCCTGGATGCATCAATACATACAGGCCATGCCGCAGCATGAATTTGTTGTCTGGGCCATCAACGCGGATCCTTCGCAGAACGGCCGGTTCCGGTATACTCTGCCGGATAATGTTGTGGAGGTCCGGGAGGTATCCCTGACAGGCACGCCGCGGGAGACCCGGCGGAGCCGTCCGCTCCGGTTCAGCGAAGAAGAACTCGAGGCTCTGCGCGCCCTGCTGGAGTGCGCGCGTCCGGACTGGGAGGAACTCTTTTATATTTTTCAGGAAAAAGGCGTCGCGCCGGTGGATTTTCTTGCCAGCGAGTATTTTGTGAATATTCTGACGGAGATCTGCAGGGAAAAATATCCCTATACCGCGTTTTCGGACTACTTTCACACAGTGCGGTCCATGCTGATGCCGCTTCTGCATGTGATGTGCACGGAGGTCCCGAAGGCGGATCTTTACCACACGATCGCCACGGGATACGCGGGAGTGCTGGCGAGACTGGGATCTTATAAGTATGATGTTCCGTTTCTCCTTACGGAGCATGGCATTTATACGCGCGAGCGCGAGGAGGAGATTATCCGGGCCGGCTGGGTGCTGCCGGATTTCAAGGATCTGTGGATCCGCTTTTTCTACATGCTGTCCTCCGCCGCCTACGACGGGGCGACGATGGTGACAAGCCTGTTCGCGCGGGCGAGCCGGATCCAGACGGAGATCGGCGCGGATCCCGCCAAATGCCGGGCGGTCGCCAACGGGATTCACTTTGACCGGTTTTCCAGGATTCCGGAGAGAAAGCCGGGCGGGCCGGTGCAGATCGGAGCGGTTCTGCGGATCGCGCCCATCAAGGATGTCAAGACGATGCTGTACGCGTTCGCCGAGGTGGAACAGCATCTGCCGCAGACCAGGCTGTTCATCGCGGGACCGGAGGATGACCCGGAATATGCCGAAGAGTGCCGCGAACTCGTAAAGCAGCTCAAAATCCGCAACGCGGTTTTTATGGGAACCATCGATGTGCTGAAACACATGGGAGATTTTGACTTTACCGTTCTCTCCAGCATTTCCGAGGGACAGCCTCTGTCCGTCCTGGAATCCTTCGCGGCGGGCAGGCCCTGCGTGACGACGGACGTGGGCTGCTGCAAGGAGCTGATTTACGGCGAGGAGAACGATACTTTCGGCCAGGCGGGATACTGCGTGCCGCCCATGCAGCCGCACGAACTTGCGCGGGCCATGGAGGATCTGTGCCGCAACAGCGCGCGGCGCCTGCAGATGGGGCGCGCGGCGCGGCAGCGGGCGGAGGCGTTTTACCGCCATGAAGATATGATTAAGCACTATCTGGAAACCTATGACGAGGTTTTTCGCAGGTGGAAATAAAAACTGCGCGGGAAGCCCGAGTTTTTCCGCGCTGCCGCGCGGGAAGCCGGTATTTCGACTATTGACGCGCTTGGGATCCGGTTCTTTCGTACATTACCGCGCGGGGGCAGGTTCCGCGGGCGGGATTTGAGCGGGAAGCGGCGCGGCAGGTTTGTGATCCGGCCGCAGGGGGATATATGGCAGGAATTGGCTTCAGCCTGAACAGGCTGTTTCAGAAAAAAGGGATGCTGAACCTTTGCAGGGCGTATGCGTACGCCGGCGCGGTGGCAATCGGGCCCATGGTCATGGGTGTCTGTCTGCTGCTCGGAATCTCCTTTGTCTCACAGGTCGCGGGCATGCCGCAGAATGAGCGGGAGATCATGAACTGCATGCTGACCTACAGCCTCCTGGTATCTCTGTTTGTCGCGAGTTTTTTCAACATGATCCTCACGAGGTATATTTCCGATATGCTTTATGAGGGGAGACGCGAACGGATCATGCCGTCCTTTTTCGGAGCCCTGGCCGTGATGCTGCCCCTGTGCTGCGTCGGATACGGGATTGTTCTGATGTTCTCCGGCGTGCCGCCTGTATACAGGATCGTGAGCCTGTGGTTCGCGCTGACCATGATTGTTGTCTGGACCCAGATGAACTATCTGTCCGCGCTCAAGGACTACCGGGCGATCGCGATGGGGTTCGGCGCCTCCATGATGTCCGGATTTCTGCTGGCCCTCCTGCTGGCGATGGGGCGGCGCGGGACAGTGCTCAGTCTTATGTTCTGCGTGATCCTGGCGTACGGGGCGATGATGATCTGGTACTTTGTGCTGATGCTGGGGTATTTCCCGCACGGAGAGGGGAGTCCTTTCACTTTTCTGCAGTGGTTTGACAAATGCCGGGCGCTCGCGTTTACGGGGATATTCGTCAACCTCGGCCTGTACGGCCATCTGGTCATCATGTATTTCGGGCCGCTCCACAGAAAAATCATGGGGCTCTTTTACGCGGCGCCGAGCTATGACATCCCCTCCCTGACGGCGTTTTTTTCCATCCTGATAACGACGATCAGTTTCGTGACCAGTGTCGAAGTGCGCTTTTATCCGGAATACCGGCAGTATTACAGTCTGTTCAACGACAAAGGTTCGATCAGCGATATCGAGGCGGCGGAAGACCGGATGGTGGAGGTGCTCAGCAGGGAACTGACTTACTGCGGTTACAGGCAGATTGTCAGCACGATCCTGTTTGTGGTGTTCGGCGGATTTATCATGGATATCCTGCCGCTCGGCATGATGGATCTGGGAAAAGGAATCTTCCGGATTCTTTGTGTGGGTTACGGGTTGTACGCGATTGCCAACGCGATGATGCTGATCCTGCTCTATTTCGAGGACTACGTGGGTTCGGTCTGCGCCACCGGAGCGTTTGCCCTCGTGGCGAATGCCGTCACGATCTGGCAGATGCTGTACGGGGATACGGCATATTTCGGCGTCGGATTCATGGCGGGCGCGATTGTCTATTTCCTCATTGTCTTTTTCCGGATGGAATGGGCGACAAGGCGCCTCCCTTATCTGCTGCTCGGCAGGCAGACCGCGTCGGCCGCTTCCGCGAGAGGACCTCTCACGCGTCTGGCCGACCTGATGACCCGGATCGACGAAAAGGCGGGCGGCGGAGAGAAGAAGGAGTTTGCCGTTCGTCCGGACGGCCCGCGGAGGGCGGTGCGTCCCCGCAGGAAGCAGTGACACGGGCTGTCGATCGCGGACGCGGGGGACCGCGGCTTTGGCTGCGCCGTCCCGGGTTCCGGAGCTGCGGAAGGGCAGTATCTCCGGGATAAGGACCTGTCACTTAATAACTTAGAAAAGCGGAGAAAATAATAAAGATAATACGTATAAAGAGAATAAGATGAAGCCATTTATCAGGAAGAAGCTTCCCCTGATTCTGATCGCAGTCCAGGCTGTTCTGATCATGGGGATTCTGTTCTATATCGTGCCCGGGCGGTATCGTCTGTATGATATTGTTCTGTATGACGCGTCGGAGAACGTGCCGGCCAATCCCCTGATCGGGTATGCTCCCCGGGCGGAGCGGCAGGAGGACTGTGCGGGAACGGACCTCGTGTTTATCCTGCTTCCCTTCTCGGAGTGGGAACCGCAGGAAGGCGTTTTCGATATCGCGGGGATAGAGGAGAAATACCATGTCGCCGCGTACAAGAGCCAGGGAAAGCAGGCGGTTCTGCGCTTTGTCTGCGACAGTCCCCGGGCCGACGCGCACAGGGACATCCCGGAATGGCTGTACCTGAAGACAGCGGACGGTATGGCGTACGACGACGAATCGGGGAAAGGGTACGCCCCTGCTTACGGAAACGCGGCTTTTCTGGATGCGCACGGGAAAGCGCTGCAGGCGCTTGCCGCATGGTGCGCGCAGGACAGCTTTGTCGCCTATGTGGAGCTCGGCTCCGTCGGACGGGACGGGGCATGGGGGGCGTGGGCTTCGACCGCGCCCGGACTTATTCCCTCCGAAGAGATCCTCGAACAGATCGCGCGCCAGTACGAGGAGGCCTTCCCCGAAGAGAGCGGCGTCCGTCTGCTTTGCAGCGCGGGCTTTGAGAGGATCTCCCGGGCCGGCAGCTGGAGCGACTGTCTGGGAGAGAACAGCCGGACTGCGGAATGGGCCGCGCAGAGTGTGGACAGCGCGGTTATCGTCGGAGCGGAGAGTGACCCCGAAGCGGGGGCACGGGGCGATGGCGGCGCGGAGAATAAAGCCGGCGCGGGCACGCAGGAAGCGGCGGACGCGGCGCGCGCGGAAAGCGGCTCCGGACAGGGGAGTCTCTGGACCCGGGAGCCGGTCGGCGGCGGGATGACGGAGACTGTTCCGATGAAGGAGCTTCTGATGGAGAAGCTGTCTGATACGCTGTACCAGATCCGCAGCTGCAGGCCCTCTTTTATCGGACCGGTCTGTCCGGACGCGGAGCAGCAGAAAAGCAACGGCAGCGAAATGATCCTCCGGAACGTCGGTTACTGCATCTACCTGAGCCGGCTGCAGACAACCGTGGATTATATCGAGGATTCCCTGCAGTTTCACCTGACATTTTCCAATATCGGCGAAGCGCCCATGTACTGGGACTGGCCGGTAAAGATGTACCTCTATGACCGTGAGGGAAAACTGATACAGGAACAGTCCCTCGCGCTGTCTCTGTCCAGCCTTCTGCCGGACAGTGAAATCACCGTGACAGGGTCTGTGCCGTATTCCACGGAGCTGCTCCGGGGCTACAGCGTCGGCATTTCGATCACAAATCCGGAGGGAACCCGGCATATCACGCTCGCGCAGAAGGGCGTGATTCCCGACGCGGACGGGATCCACAGGATCTATAAATACCGGAAACGATAAAAAGTGGTTGCATTCGCTGTCCGGTTATGGTAACTTATTAACGTTGCTTTAAGAGGGGATCAGCATTATGAGAGACTGATTCCGCATTCTGTTCACTTAAGACGGTCCTCTGCCGCGGATCCCCGGGGATCCTCCGCATACTCTGCATACGATACAGGCAGCCGTGGAAACGGCCCGAAAAGGCAAGAACGTCCGGCGTGGAAAGGAGACATTCATGAATTTTGAAATCATCAAAGAACTGGAAAACGAGCAGCTGAAGAAAGAAGTCCCGCAGTTCGCGACCGGCGACACGGTCCGCGTACACAACCGCATCAAGGAAGGCACGCGCGAAAGAGTGCAGATCTTCGAGGGCACGGTAATCAAGATCCAGGGCGGCGGCGCGAGGACTACCTTCACAGTCAGGAAGATTTCCAACGGTATCGGCGTCGAGAAAACCTGGCCGATTCACTCTCCCAACGTGGAGACAGTGGAAGTTGTCCGCAGAGGTAAGGTCAGAAGGGCGAAGCTGTTCTACCTGCGCGGCCTGAGCGGCAAGAAGGCGAAGGTAAAAGCAAGAATCGACGACAGGAAAAAGTGATCAATCGGGATATATCGTTCCCGCACCGGACACCCACGGGGAGTGCTCTGCCTTTCGGCACGGCACTCCCTTGCTGTATAAGGATTGCCGCAGAACGGCGGAAGCCGCGCGGCAGCCGGGGCCTGATCCGGCGGGAAAACGCGTCTGACGGGAGGTTTTTATGGAAGTGCAGTGGTATCCCGGGCATATGACAAAGGCGCGCCGGATGATGGAGGAAAACATCCGTCTGGTCGACCTTGTGATCGAACTGGTGGATGCCAGGATTCCCGTGAGCAGCCGCAATCCGGACATCCAGGCACTCTGCCGCGGAAAGGGGCGCGTGGTGCTCCTGTGCAAGGCGGATCTGGCGGATCCGGAAAAGACGCAGAAATTTGTAGAGCGTTTCCGGGACGAAGGAATCCTCGCCGTGGCGGTGGACGCCCGCGAGAAAAAGGCGGCGGATGCCGTCCGGCGGCTGGTGCAGGAAGCCTGTCAGGAGAAGCTTGCGCGCGACCGGGCGCGCGGCATTGTCGGCAGGCCTCTGCGCGCGATGGTGGCGGGGATCCCGAATGTGGGAAAATCCACTTTTATCAATTCCTTCGCGGGCAGGGCAAGCGCAAAGACGGGGAACAAGCCGGGAGTGACGCGCGGCAGGCAGTGGATCCGGCTGGGAGGCAATGTGGAACTTCTGGACACGCCGGGCATCCTGTGGCCGAAATTCGAGGATCCCGAGACCGGAATACGCCTCGCCCTCGTGGGCGCGGTCCGCGACGAAATCCTTGACAAAGAAAAGCTCGCGGTCTGGCTCCTCGGATTTCTCGGACGTGAGTATCCGGGCATCATCCGGGAAAAATATCTCAAAGACAGCGGGGACGCGGAGACGGACGGCGTGGATGCGGAAAACATTGCGGGCGCTGCCGAAAGCGGGGATGCGGACGGCGCGGGCGCAGACATTGCAGGTGAAGCCTGCAGCGGGGACGATGACGGCGCGGGCGCAGATACAGAAGGCGAAACCTGCAGCGGGGACGATGACGGCGCGGATGCCGCGCGGGGCTGGGCGCTCCTTTCGCAGATCGCCGGCGCGCGCCGCCTGCTCCTGAAGGGCGGAGAACCGGACACGCTCCGCGCGGCCTCCATGCTGGTGGACGACTGCAAAAATGGAAGGATCGGCAGGATTTCCCTGGACAGGCCGGGAGACGCCGCGGTTTTCGGACAGAAAGAGGGTAACGGCGGTCAGAACGGAAAACAGGCTGCTAACGGCAGCCGGAACCGCGGCGGCAGGCAGTCCGCGGCGGGCAGCCGGTCCGGAAAAGCAGTTTCCCCGGACAGATCCCGTTCCGGGAACAAGGGCTCCGCGGCGGGATTTCGTCCCGGCGGCAAAGCTTCCGCGGCGCGGGAAAAAAGAAAGAACGAAAAAAGGGGAAGGCGATGACAAAGGCTGAAGCTGCCAGGCAGAAACAGAACGAACGCATGAAGGCGGAGCTCGAGAGAGTGCGGCAGATGCGCCGCTTCGAAGAAGAGGCTGTCCGGAAAGCGGGCGGAACCGGTCCTGTCTGCGGTGTCGATGAAGCGGGACGCGGTCCCCTCGCGGGCCCTGTCGCCGCGGCCGCAGTCATCCTTCCGGAGGATCTCGAGCTTGCCTGGCTCAATGATTCCAAAAAAGTCACGGAAAAGCGGCGGAAGCTCCTGTGCGCGCAGATTCAGGAAAAGGCACTCGCGTGGGCCGTCGTCATGGTCCCGCCGGAGCGCATCGACGAGATCAATATCCTGCAGGCCACCTTCGAGGCGATGCGGTCCGCTGTCAGGAAGCTCACCGTGCGGCCCGGCGTCCTTGTCAATGACGCGGTCCTGATTCCGGGGCTTGACCTGCTGCAGGTGCCCGTCATCAAAGGCGACGCAAAGTGTATTTCTGTTGCTGCGGCCAGTATACTCGCCAAAGTGACGAGAGACGCATATATGGAAAAAATGGATGCCCTGTATCCGGAATACGGTTTCGCGGGACATAAGGGGTACGGAACAAAGGCACACTGCGCGGCCATCCTGGAACACGGCCCCTGTCCGATCCACCGGCGGAGTTTTCTCGGGAAACTCCTCGCCGGGCAGCAGAGCGGCAGTGGATTTTCCATGCCGGAATCAGCGCCCGGACAGAACAGACGGGTCTGCGGACAGCAGGGAGAGGACATGGCGGCGGACTATCTGACCCGGAGAGGTGTCCGTATCCTTGCGCGCAATTTCAGGGACCGCGACGGGGAGATTGACCTTGTGGGCGAACAGGACGGGACGATTCTGTTTATAGAAGTCAAATACCGCAGGGACGACCGGTACGGCAGTCCCGCGGAGGCCGTGACAGCCGGAAAACAAAAAAGCATCTGCAGGACAGCGCTGTACTATCTCCATCTTCATCACTGCCCGGAACAGCAGCCCGCGCGGTTTGACGTGGTCTCGATCTCCGGGAAGGATGTGCAGTGGCTCCGGAACGCCTTTCCGTTTGTCAGGTGAGGGACGGCGCGCGGCGCCGCGTAAGCGCATTGGAATCGCCGCGCGCAATGTTACTTGTTCACGCCCTTGACAGGGCGTGAACAAGTAACGTTCCTGATGCAGTACAGCCGGGAACCGATTTCCCGCTTGCACTTTGCGGTGCATATGATTATGATGATACTTGTGGCTATGACCTCGCGTTCACAGACATATACGAATAAATCACGCATTGCTTCGCGCTCCGGCGCTCCCGCAATGCTCCGCACATTCGCACCCCGCCCCGCTGCGGACGCCCCGGCAGCCCTGCGCTGCAATGTGCTCATGTGCGGGCGTTCGCAGATGTCCGCAAACGCTCGTACCGGCACGGCATTTACGGCTGTTTGCCCGCTGTTTTCACAGAAACCGTTTCCTGCCGCGGGGTGACCGGAAACGATCGATGGGAAACCATCCGTGACCCGCCCGCGGGTCATGCGCACTGATCCCGCGGCCGATTGTCGCGGATCCTGCGCGATGAAGAATAACCAGGACACCGTATTACGGAGAAGGAGTTGCCATGGCATCAGATAGTTCGCTGCTCAAAAAACTGGACAGAAGCATGCCCGTCGCCCCCCTCGCCATTGTCGCGCTGCCCTCCGCGGCCGCGCTGGGAGAGAAGGTGAGCCGGTATATTTCATCTTTTCGGAGAGAATACAGACAGGAGGTCGCGGAAGCACCCTATCATGACAGCTATTATCAGGACAGTTATCTGCTGAATGTCGATCTGGAGCGGTTTCCCAGCGGGGAGGGGCATGCCTTTCAGGAGGAGTCTCTCCGCGGGCGGGATGTCTTCATTCTGGTCGATGTCACAAATTACACGGTGACCTACCGGATGAACGGGTTTATCAACCATATGTCCCCCGATGATCATTTTCAGGATCTGAAGCGCGTGATCGCCGCCATCCAGGGCAGGGCCAGGCGCGTGACGGTGATCATGCCCTTCCTCTACGAGGGGCGCCAGCATCACCGCACCGGACGGGAATCTCTCGATGCAGCCATTATGCTCCGGGAACTCTTCGACCTCGGGGTAGACAATTTTATCACGTTTGACGCGCACGACCCCAGGATCGCGAGCATAGCCCCGCTTGATAATTTCGATAATTTTGTATCGCCGTACCAGTTTCTGCACGCGCTTCTGGACACTGTGGACGACCTCGCGGTGGATAAGGACCACATAGTGGTGATCAGTCCCGACGAGGGCGCCCTGGACCGCACCGTGTATTTCGCGAATGTCATCGGCGCGGACACGGGCATGTTTTATAAGCGGCGCGATTATTCTAAAATCGTCGGCGGAAAAAACCCGATTGTGGCCCATGAGTTTCTGGGCACGGACCTGACCGGACGGGACGCCATTGTCATCGACGATATGATTTCCTCGGGCGGCAGCATGCTCGATACCTCCCGCCAGCTCAAATTCCACATGCACGCGAACCGCGTGTTCATCTGCACGACGTTCGGGCTTTTCACGGACGGGCTGGAGGCCTTCGACCGCGCCTACGAAGAGGGCGCCTTTGACAAGCTGGTCACCACGAACCTCACGCATCTGCCGGACGAGCTCTATGAGAAGCCGTATTTCGCGGAGGCGGATATGAGCCGGTTCATGGCGACGATCATTGATTATTTTAACCACGACGCGTCGATTTCCGGGATGATGGTCGCGACGGAGAAGATCTGTGAGCTGCTGGCGGAGTACAACCGCATGGAAAAGAAAGCGCTGCAGGGCGGGAGCTGATCATTTTATGGCAAAAAGAAAAAGAAAGGCAATTGTGGCGGTTGTGGGCCGGCCGAACGTGGGGAAATCCACCCTGTTCAATGTGCTGGCCGGCAGGCGCATCTCCATCGTGGAGGATACCCCGGGGGTTACGCGGGACCGCATTTACGCGGACTGCAGCTGGCTGGACCGGGATTTTACCCTGATTGATACGGGAGGAATCGAACCCGATTCGAAAGACGTCATTCTGTCCCAGATGCGCGAACAGGCGCAGCTGGCCATAGACATGGCGGACGTCATCCTGTTCATGGTCGACCGCGCCACCGGCATGGTGGACGCGGACAGCAAGGTGGCGGACATGCTCCGGCGCTCCGGCAAGCCGGTGGTGCTGGTGGTGAACAAGGTCGACAGCCCGCTGAAAATGGCGGCGGATGTCTATGAATTTTACAATCTCGGGATCGGGGACCCATGGCCGGTTTCCTCCGCGAACAGGACCGGCATCGGGGATCTGCTCGACGAGGTCATCAAATATTTCCCGGAGGACACTGCGCAGGAAGTGGAGGACGACGCGGTCCGGGTCGCCATTATCGGCAAGCCCAACGTCGGCAAGTCCTCCATCATAAACCGTCTGATCGGTCAGAACCGCGTGATTGTCTCCGACATCGCCGGAACGACCCGTGACGCGATTGACACGCGGATTGTCTATCACGGAAAAGAATATGTCTTCATCGACACCGCGGGCATCCGGCGCAGGAACAAAGTGAAAGAGAACCTGGAGCACTATATGATCGCCCGCAGCGTCGGCGCGGTGGAGCGCTCCGATATCACGATTCTTGTGATCGATGCCGCCGAGGGCGTAACCGAGCAGGACGCCAAGATTGCCGGCCTCGCGCATGAGCGGGGCAAGGCGGTCATCATTGCCGTGAACAAATGGGATCTGGTCGAGAAGGACAACCACACGGTGAAGGAGTTCACGGACCGGATCCGGCAGGTGCTTTCCTTCCTTTCCTACGCGGAGCTGATTTTCATTTCCGCGCAGACCGGCCAGCGTCTCCCCAGACTCTATGAAATGATCGACATGGTGCACGACAACCAGAACCTGCGCATCCAGACAGGCGTTCTCAACGAGATCATTTCCGAGGCCTGTGTCATGCAGCAGCCGCCTTCCGACAAGGGAAAATCCCTGCGGATCTATTACGGCACACAGGCGGGCGTGTGTCCGCCCACATTTGTGCTCTTTGTAAATGACAAAAAGCTCATGCATTTCTCCTACCAGAGATATCTGGAGAACCGGTTCCGCGACGCGTTCGGGTTCCGGGGAACTCCGCTGCGCTTTGTCATCCGCGAGCGGAAGGAAGGGAAGTAAGGACCCGGCGGACGAGACACAGAAATAAACGAACGAAGCGCGGAGAAACGCGGATCAGACACCGGTCTTTGGCTGTGCCGGGGGCAGGCTGCATATTTTAAGCGCGGGGAGGTAATCATGAATCTTTGGGTTTTGAGAATCATCTGTCTGGCGATCGGGTACGCGTTCGGTCTGTTCCAGACGGCTTATATCCTGGGAAAAAGCAAGGGAATCGACATCCGTGAGCACGGGAGCGGGAACGCGGGCACGACAAACGCCATGCGGATCCTGGGGCCGAAGGCCGGGCTGACCGTTTTCCTCGGCGATATGTTAAAGAGCCTTCTGGCAATGCTGCTTGTGGGCTTTCTGTTCGGCAAATCCCACCCGGAAGCCATCTATCTGCTGAAGGTCTGGACTTTCGCGGGCGTTGTCCTGGGACACGATTATCCTTTTTATATGAATTTCAGGGGCGGCAAGGGCGTCGCGGTCATGGCGGGATTTGTCTTTGGATTCCACTGGGCATTCATCCCGACCGGAGTGCTGCTGTTTTTCATCCCCTATCTGACGACAAAATACGTCTCGCTCGGCTCCCTTCTTCTGTATCTGGGCACCTTCATCCAGCTCGTGATCATGGGGAAAATAGGGATGTTCCATGTCTCCGGTGCCATGCTGGCGGAAATCATCCTCATTCAGGGACTGCTCACCTTTATGGCCTGGTTCCGGCACCGCGCGAACATCGGAAGGCTTCTGGCGGGCAACGAGCGCAAAACCTATATTTTCAAACGCAATTCCGAACAGCTTGACCTGGGAAAGAAATAAGTACGGATACAGGGGCGGCTCTCTGTGTTCCGACAGATAAGGAGAATAGACGACATGAAGATTTTTGAGGAACTGCAGGCCAGGGGGCTTCTGGCACAGCTGACAGACGAAAACGAGATCCGGGAACTTGTGAACAACGGAAAGGCGACTTTCTATATCGGATTTGACCCGACGGCGGATTCTCTGCACGTGGGACATTTCATGGCGCTGCTGCTGATGAAACGTCTGCAGGCGGCGGGAAACCGTCCGATCGCGCTTGTCGGCGGCGGCACGGGCATGATCGGAGATCCTTCCGGACGGCAGGATCTGCGCACGATGATGACTGTGGAGCGGATCGACCACAACTGCGAGTGCTTCAAGAAGCAGATGAGCCGCTTTATCGAGTTCGGCCCCGACAAGGCGCTGATGGTCAACAACGCGGACTGGCTCCGCGATCTCAATTATATTGAGTTCATCCGGGATATCGGGATCTATTTTTCCGTCAACAATATGCTCAGGGCAAGGTGCTACGAGCAGAGGATGGAGAAAGGCCTGAGCTTTCTGGAGTTTAACTACATGATTATGCAGGCGTACGATTTCCTGTGCCTGTACGAAAAATACGGCTGCAATATGCAGTTCGGCGGCGACGACCAGTGGAGCAACATGCTGGCGGGAACCGAGCTCATCCGCAAAAAGCTCGCGAAGGACGCGCACGCGATGACCATCACCCTGCTTCTCAATTCCGAGGGCAAGAAGATGGGCAAAACCGCGAAGGGCGCGGTATGGCTCGATCCGGACAAGACTTCTCCTTATGATTTCTACCAGTACTGGCGCAACATCGGCGACGCCGATGT